>WTJZ01000129.1 GCA_011524615.1 Akkermansiaceae bacterium
GGCTGACATGTAGGGATCCCCTATGGGGAGAGACTTGTAGTCGTGGCTTAGTTTAAGAGATTGTTAGGAGCCTTGAGCTCGAGGCGTGCTTGGCTCCTGACGTAGGTGAAGGTAGATTCTCCTGTCTTGAGGGCACGGAGGGTGGATTGATAGGAGAAGAGCTTTTTAGCCTTATTCATAGGGACTCCGTTGATCTCTAGGAGGACGTCCCCTTTTTGTAATCCGATGTCGCTGGCGATCGACTTCTCATTCATGGAGACGATGGCAAGGCCTGGGTTCTCCATGGAGACACCGTAGGCGGAGAACTCGTTATCACGGAGCTCTTGGAAGGTGGCTCCGATCCAGTTGCGCTTAGCAGGAGGAGCTGGTTGGGCCTTGGTTGCGAAGTTTTGGCTCATGTTTGGCAAGATAGGAGTGCGAGCAATGGCCTTTAGCGAGGGCTTCTTGACGCCGAACTGATCCATCGGGAAGTTCTTGAATCCGACCTTGAGTGCTGGTGAGTCAGGCTTGACAGAGTAGTCCCCCTTAGCTGCATCTGTGTAGAGAGCGTCTCCCGTCAGGGAGTGCTGATCCCATCCCTGAACCTTAGCTCGGCTCGCGGCGTATGGGTCATGAGTGAAGAGGTTCTTATCAACCATGGTCTCATCTACATAAGGGCGGTCCATGTGAGCGGGGGCGTGTCCGGTGGAGAAGATGTTAGCATAGACTTGGTCGGTGCTACGGTCGTACCAGACATGAGGGTGGAGCTTGCCAGTAGGGCAGATGTTATTCCAGACGTGACGTCTGAAGCCTTCACGGAGCTTGATCCCTTGTCCGAGCATGACGTTGTTGTAGATGTCATAGTTGGTCGATCCGTCATCGAGGTCGATGTCCCAACCGTGGTCACATCTCCAACGGCTGTTACGAATAGTCGTAGTGTAGATCGCATCGAGGAATGGGAGTTCAGGGTTCTCCGCGAGGATCTGCTTAGTATTAGGCTTGATGCCCCAGTAACGATCTCGCCCCCAACTGTTGAAGGAACCGTGGTCGTGAGTCTCGAGGACAGTATCAAAGACGTCTACGCGGTCGATCATATGTCCGCCAAAGGCGCCGTCTCCGATATTAATCCCTGCGCGAGCACAGTCATAGATTGAACAGTCTTGCACAGTAATCTTAGCGCACATCGCGATCTGCACCCCAGCTGGTTGTCTCTCGACCGTACCGATGTTCGTGATGAGGCAGTCTGAGACCTCACAGTCCATAGGGAAGTTCATGGTCTTGGGCCCCTTGGTGCGGTCTAAGTCCTTGAGATCCTGGCGCTCAGCGTACTCAAAGAGAGGGCTGCGGAGCGCATCTGGGTCACCTACGAAGCAGACGCCACTGGCTCCCGTGTGATGGATGTGGCAACCTTTGACCACAGTATGGCGGTTGTAGTTATTAACGAAGATGGCATTACCTCCTACTTGGTCGAACTCACAGTCTAAGATCGAGACATGATGTGTGCCTGTGAGTAAGAAGGCACCGCTGCGAGAGATCGTCCAGTCTGATCTGACGAGTGGTTCCTTATTCTCCATGAAGGTGCGCGCCGTATGGCGTACGGTAAGTCCTTTGATCGTGATGTGCTGGATGAACTCCTTTTCTGATCCTTGGAACTCGAAGAGGTTCGCGAGGCGTACTACCTCGACCTTGGCACTCTTGAGATCGGTATCTGCGACGGGCTTGAAGTAGAGTGTATTCGTCTCGGCATTATGGAACCACTCCTGAGGTGCGTCGAGCTCCTCAAAGATATTCTCGACCATGCGCTGATCCTTATGCATGCCGAGTTGTCGGTTGTTCTGCCATCCACCTTCGTAGGTAATATTCCCCTCGGTGTCCTTACCAGTGATCAGGTAGTGGTAGCCTCCCCACTTATACGTATGCATGGCATGGATGTATCCACCAGCAGGGTTTTGCCACTTAGCAGCGCGTTCCTTGGAGAAGGCGTCTGCGGCGTATCCTTGGTAGGCTTTCGTTTTCGCCTTTGCGTCATAGTTAGGGTAGCGAGCCATACGTTGCGACTCGTTATTGATGAAGAGTTGGTCGATATTAAGTCCGTCTGGAGTCTGGGCCTGGAAGATTCCGTCCTGATACTCGCTCCATTCTAGATTCAGTAGGCTGCCGCCGCTGAGGATCGCTTGACCTTCATTCTCCGCCTTGATGGTGAACGGGAATTGGGCTGTGCCGGAGTCTTGGCGTGTGAAGGTGATGGTCGATGGGAGGTAATGAGTACCATCGGTGAGGATGATGTTTACCGCTTCCTTTCTGAGAAAAGGAGCAGCCTTAGACTTAGCCGCTTGAATCGTGGCGAGAGGAGCAGTCTGAGTGCCTGAGTTGTCATCACTACCACTAGGGCTGACATAGAGGTCAATCGCAGGAGAGAGCGTGACAGCTGCAAGGAATATAAGAGCAGTGTTCTTCATGGTTTGTTAAACTGTATAGAGGTGAATTTATCATCAATATGCTCTATTGGATGACGGTTTAGATGAAAAAGGCAAAAAATGTGTTGCTGAGTCCCTTAGTCTAAGATGGAAGATATGATGATATCTGTAAATCATCTCTACAAGTGTTAAGGAGTCTCACTAGGGAGCATAATGATGAATAGGACTGGGACTCATGCGAATTGTAAGTTATTATTACGAGCGATAGCATGTCTTTGATGAAGTACTCTTATTGGGGTGAGAGCATTGCTGCTGTCGTGAGCCTAGCTGGATATACAGAAAACTATGAAGAAAAGAATAATGTTAAGCGCCCTAGTATTGCCGATGATGGCAATATGGGCTGATGATGAGCGTAGTAAGATCGACTATGCACCAAGTGCGCCACCTAAGACTGAGCAGGTATCTGTGCCATTACCGATTAATCCCGATGGAATCAATGTGGTCTCTGGTAATCTAGGAGATTACAAGGAGTCATTCCGTAATGCCTTTGGGAACCATATGTGTCTCTGGTTAATGGCGCATAAGGATACAGAGAAGTCCTACATCAGTTGGGAGCTAGATGTGCCAGAAGCGGGTGTGTATGAGATTTGTGCGGTAGCGGCGGGCAAGGGTAGTAAGCTCGCTCTCACCTGTAATGGGGTGACTCAAGACCATTTCACAGAGATCAAGAAGCATGCGGTGTGGGAGCGAATTCCTATGGGAGAGTTCAAGCTCCAAAAAGGGGTTAACCGTCTCCAGTTGACTGCTGTGCAGGGGAAAAAGTTAGAATTTGATGCTCTAGAAGTGGTTCGGCCAAGTGTCGCGAAGCAGATCACTGCTGAGGCGGATAAGATGCGAGTGCAACCAGATTGGTTCAAGGATGCAGGATATGGACTCATGTTCCAATGGACGAACAGAGCGACTCCTAGATCTGGAGATGTTAAGGAGTGGGAGCAGAAGGTGAATGACTTTGACCTCGACGGCTTCATCAAGAATGTAGAAGACTCGGGTGCGGCATACGTACTCTGGTCGATCACATGGGGGCAGCAGTATATCTCAGCGCCTCTCAAGTCTCTAGACGAGTTGATCGCAGGGCGCACGACGCAGAGGGATCTCCTAGGAGAAATGGCGGATGCGCTACATAAGCGCGGAGTGAAGTTAATCTTCTATTATCACTACGGTTATGACTGTAATCACTCTATCGATAAGGAGTGGATGGAAGCATCTGGAGGTTATAAGGCGGATAAGACCGAGTTCTATGAAAACTTCAAGAAGGTGGTCTCTGAGATCGGTGATCGCTACGGTGAGAAGTTAAATGGATGGTGGTTCGATGGTGGGCAGCGCTTCTATAACTGTCACTTTGATAACAGCCAAGGTGATCAAGGGCCTCTCTCAGCACCGTTCAAGGAGCTCACACTCGCATCTCGTAGTGGTAACTCTCAGAGAGTAGTGGCTTACAACTCCTGGATTAAGCCAAAGCTTACTGAGTATCAAGATTACTACGGTGGTGAAGGATCCTCTTCGTTCCCAAGGTTGGATGAGGGAGTGTTCCCGTCAGGAGGTAAGGAGGGGCTACAGGCTCACGGTTGCTTCATCCTCGAGAAGGAGTGGGGGCACATCAAAAAGGATACTCCGATTCCAGCGCCACGCTATGATCTAGAAAGGCTCTCAGCGATGATTAAACGTGCTCAGCAAGGTAGATACCCACTCTCGATCAACTTAGAGATGTATGAAGATGGGAGTGTCTCGCCTGAATCAATGGAGCTCTTAAAGCAGCTCAAGCAAGCTGTACGCTAACGTACGCTTCCCTTACAGTAAGGAGGGAATGATGATCTCTGATAGGTTTATCGCCTGTCAGGGATTTTTTTATGCCGTCTATTCTAGGCGTATATGGGTACTCAGCCTTGAAGTAGTGATGTGTTACTAATGAGGTGCGTGTTCGTCCTCGCTCCTACATCTCTCTAATGTAAGATAGAACGCTGCTTTAAGACCCAGTGTTAGTCGCAGAAAAGGGTGCGGGGTGTATGGCCTAGAGATCTCCCAGTCAAATGTTAGAGGTCTAGTCCTAGAAGAGGGAGCTAGTGAGTAAAGAGTGAGGCTGACTCTTTGTGCAGATAAAAAAAGAGCGACCTATAGAGGTCGCTCTTTCGAAAAAATTGAGGGAGTGAGTCTTACTCGTCTCCTGCGTTGTCGATTTGGTCAGCGAAGTCAACCCACTCGATGATCGCCATTGGAGCTGCATCACTTGCACGGAGGCCGAGCTTGATGATACGGCAGTAACCACCTTGACGGTTACCACATGCAGGTGCGATTTCGTCGAAGAGCCCTTTAACAGCTGCGTCGTTACGAAGGTAGCTTTTAGCTACACGGCGAGCGTGAACGTCACCTTTTTTACCGATTGTAACAAGCTTTTCAGCGAATGGACGAAGTGCCTTTGCTTTAGCAAGTGTTGTACGGATACGCTTGTGTTCGATGAGTGAACAAACTTGGTTTGCCATCATTGACTTACGGTGTGCAGCGCTACGCTTAAGCTTAAGAGTGTTTTTACGTTTTCTCATTTTTTTAAATTGGTTAGGGGTTAGTTAAGAAGAGGTTGTTTATTCGTCGATGTTCTGAGCGATGAGGTCAGCAAGACCTACTGGGATATCGTCGTCTACACCGAGGCGTGGAGCCGTAAGTTTTGGCATTGGTCCCGTGAGGAGAGATGGGTCGAAGTTCATACCAAGGCTGAGGCCGAGGTCGACGAGCTTGTCCTTAATCTCGTTGAGGGATTTCTTACCGAAGTTACGGTACTTAAGCATCTCAGACTCTGACTTCATTGCGAGTTGACCAACAGTAGTGATGTTCGCGTTGTTGAGGCAGTTAGCAGCACGTACTGAGAGCTCGATCTCATTAACACTCATGTTGAGTAGTTTCTTAAGCGCCGCGTTTTCTTCTGATTGCTCAGATGGTGCGTCTTCGAATTCTACGAGGCTGTCATCGTAGTTAACAAATACGTCGAGGTGGTGACGAAGGATTGCTGATGCTTGCAGAAGTGCATCTGCTGGCTCTACACGTCCATCGGTTGTAACCTCTAGGATGAGTTTGTCGAAGTCTGTCATTTGACCTACACGTGTGTTTTCTACTGCGTACTTAACACGTGTAACAGGTGAGAAGATAGAGTCGATTGGGATAACGCCGATAGGGGTGTCCTTACGCTTGTTCTCGTCAGCGGTACGGAATCCACGACCTACTTCGATCTGGAATTCACACTCGAAGTTAGCCTTACGGTCGAGAGTACAGATAACGTGGTCAGGGTTGACAACTTCGTATCCTGTGTCTTCTGTGATGTCACCTGCTGTGATTGGGCCTTCCTTATTCACAGAGATAGAGAGGATGCGTGGCTCTTTTGTGTGGTGTTTGAACTTAACCTTCTTGAAGTTAAGTACGATGTCCGTCATATCTTCTACTACACCTGGAAGAGAAGTGAACTCGTGTTGAGCACCAGCAACCTTGATAGATGTAATAGCTGCACCTTCGAGAGAGTTAAGGAGAACTCGACGAAGAGAGTTACCAATAGTGTGACCGAATCCAGACTCGAATGGGTCTGCTACGAATCGAGCGAATGTGCTAGTCGCTGTCTCGTCCTCCTTGAGGAGACGGTTCGGGAGCTCGAAGCGATCAAGGTTGACGCTTTCTTTTTTGATATCTTCTACGTTATCTTCTGACATATGCTATGCAATTGGCTGGGTTTCCCTCATTCCGCGGGTTTCACTTTCTCGAGAGAAAATGTATGAGGACCTACAGCTTAATGGAGTCGCGGGCGCGCAAGTAAAGAGGAAGCAAGAAAAATTTCAATAAAAAAAGACGTGAAAGTTGAGATTATTTAAGACATGTTGATTTTAACCCCTTTTTCTGATGTTAAATCTAGGTTCCATTTTTCACTGTAAGCTCTCGATGAGAGCATTGAGTAGTCTGTGCTTAGTTGCTGTAAGTGCCGTGATAGTGAGCTGTGGTACTCCTGCACGCAGCATAGATCCTATGGCTCCATCTCCAATGGATCCGATCGTACAGAAGCCGATCAATGATCAGTTCGAGTTTAAGCCTAAGCCTGCCTTCCAATACCCGAGAGGGGTAGATGGGGTGCCGTATACTAAGTCTCCGTCTGTTATCGTGTTTGATCCGAGGAGCCAGCAGGTGATCTATGAGCGTAACGCGCATGAGAAGCGTGCGGTAGCCTCTACGCAGAAGTTACTCACCGCGCTCGTCGCCAGAGCGAAGAACCCCACGGATCGCTACATCGAGGTGCCCTATGAGGCCACATTACTGGAGCCGTCTAAACTATACGTCAAGTCCGGCGCGCGCTACCCACTCTACTACTTATTAAAGTCGCTAGTGGTAAAGAGTGCTAATGACGTGGCGTATACAATTGCTCATGGAGTGTCAGGTTCTAAGAATGCCTTCGTTAATGACATGAATCAGTATGCAAGACAGATCGGCATGAGGAACTCTCACTTTAAGAATCCGCATGGATTGACAGAGTCGGGGCAGTATTCCACCGCTTATGACGTCGCACTGCTGGCCTCTGCGGCTTATCGAGATCCATACATTAGGCAGTGTGTGAAGACGCGGGAGATGGACTTCGTGCATAATGATGGGCGTGCAGTGAACTTTAAGAATACCAATCTACTCCTGCATCGCATCCCATATTGTGTAGGGATGAAGACGGGGACGACTAAGGCCTCTGGTAAATGTTTGGCGTCTATCGGAACCCTAGCGGGGCAGACCCGCATCGTGGTGGTGCTGGGTGCGAGTACTCGCCAGCAACTGTTTGATGAATCAGAGGCCTTACTCAGATGGTCTCTAGAGGGGTAAGTTGTGAATCGTTATCAAGAAGAGTTACAGCGTCTGGAGCAGGCTCATCTCACGCGTAGCCTGAAGACGAGTGTGCGAGGAGAGTCCGCTACGATAAGAGGGGAGGGAGATACCTTAGTCGACTTTTCTTCCAATGATTACCTAGGTCTCTCACGTCATCCTCGACTGATCGAGACCGCCATCAGAGCGACAGAGCGATATGGGGTTGGTAGTGGAGCCTCGCGATTAATCTCTGGGACATCACCTGCGCATGCTGAGTGCGAGGAGGTGGTCGCCGAGTGTAAGCAAGCGGAGTCAGCCTTACTCTTTGCTAACGGGTATATGACCGCTCTGGGAGTCTTGACCTCTCTGTGTAGTAAGGACGATGTCATCATCCTTGATAAGCTCGCTCATGCATGTCTGATTGATGGGGCACGTGCCTCAGGGGCACGTATGCGCGTGTTCCCTCATAATAATGTGAACCGATTAGAAGCACTGCTCAAGTCGGAGCGAGAGAGGCTCTCGGCAGGAGCGCAGATCATCATCGTGATAGAATCGGTCTATAGTATGGATGGAGATTTGTGCCCATTAGCGGAGATCGTGAGGCTTAAAAATGAGTATGGTGCGCTCTTATTGATGGATGAGGCTCATGGATTGGGTGTTCTGGGACCATGTGGTATGGGGCTGGCGGAGGAGTTAGGATTACAGGATGAGGTCGAGCTCCAGATGGGGACGTTAGGAAAGGCGGCAGGTGGAGCCGGGGGATACATCGCGTGTTCTCGTCTACTCAGGGATATGATGGTGAATAAGGCCAGGAGTCTCATCTTTACGACCGCTCCACCTCCTGCACAGGCTGCTGTCGCGGCGGCCTCCTTTGATCTCATGCGTTCAGCTCAGGACTTAAGGTCACGACTCACCAGCTTCCGAGAATACGTCTCGCAGGCGCTAGGTGGGATCGATGTGCCCTCTGCGATCTGTCCGATCATTATCGGTGAGAATGGGGCCGCACTAGCAGCGAGTACTCATCTTCGTGACGCGGGCTTCGTCGTTCCTGCTGTGCGTTATCCGACAGTGCCTCGGGGGAGTGCTCGGCTCCGCTTAACGTTATCTGCTGCTCATACGATGGAGCAGGTCGCTCAGGTAATTGAGCTTGTTCAGCTAGAACTGGTGAGAATTCAGAGAGGATAAAAAAAAGCCACTGACTAGGTCGTCAGCGGCTTTTGTGTAAACGTATTCGTTCTGATTAGAGGCGAGCGAGGATTTGCTCTGCCATCTCTGAGGTGTTGACACGGGTTTCACCTTCTGCACCTGTCGCGATGTCACCTGTACGGTAACCCGCCTTGATTGTTGCAGAGACAGCATCATCGATCGCATTTGCTGCTGCAGACTCACCGAGTGAGTAACGGAGGAGCATTGAGAGCGAGAGGATCTGAGCGATTGGGTTTGCGATGCCTTGCCCCGCGATGTCTGGAGCTGATCCACCTGATGGCTCATACATACCGTAGTAGAGGCCTTCTTCATTCTTATCACCAAGTGATGCTGATGGGAGCATACCGAGAGATCCTGAGATCATCGCCATCTCATCGGAGAGAATGTCACCGAAGAGGTTCCCCGTGAAGAGTACGTCAAAGTCAGGAGCGCGACGGATGAGTTGCATCGCTGCGTTATCGACATAGAGGTGTTCGAGTTCTACCTCAGGGTATTGCTTCGCTACTTCGTTCACCGTTTCACGCCAGAGCACTGATACAGCGAGGACGTTAGCCTTATCTACAGAACAGACACGCTTGTCACGCTCCATTGCTGCGGTGAATGCGACATGTGCGATACGCTCGATCTCAGACTTCTTATAGACCATGGTATCGATCGCTGCTTCCTCGCCATCACGCTCTTCGCGTCCTTTTGGTGAACCAAAGTAGATACCACCTGTGAGCTCACGAACACAGAGAACGTCGAATCCATTAGGGATGAGTGAATCCTTCACTGGTGAGGCATGGCTGAGTTCTGGAAGGCAGATGCCTGGGCGGAGGTTTGCGAAGAGACCAAAGTGCTTACGAAGTGGGAGGAGTGCTCCACGCTCTGGTTGTTGTGCTGGAGGGAGGTTTTCCCACTTAGGACCACCAACAGATCCGAAGAGGATCGCGTCTGCTTCTTCACATCCCTTGAGTGTAGCCTCTGGGAGTGGTGAATCGGTTGCATCGATCGCGGCACCTCCTACGAGGAATGTCTCACGTTCGATCGTGAATGAGAACTTACTCGCTACCGAGTCGAGCACATTCAGGGCGACATCCATTACCTCTGGACCGATCCCGTCACCCGGGAGAACTGCAATTTTATATGACTTAGCCATGTACGAGGGGATAACGGAAAATTCTAGTAGAGGGAAAGAAAAAACTTGTTCTCTTCTGCACTGAGAAGCCTAGAGTAGCAGATATGGAACTTTGGATCGATTTTGGCTGGCTAATATTAGGGCTCGTGATGCTATATTTTGGAGCTGAATGGCTCGTGCAAGGAGCGGCGAGTGTAGCGCTCAAGGTCGGATTGACACCACTGGTCGTGGGTCTAACGGTGGTAGCCTTTGGTACCAGTGCTCCTGAGCTCCTAGTGAGTCTGCAGGCAAACTTAGAGGATCCCCCTCGTGGTGGGTTTGCCCTCGGGAATATCATCGGGTCCAATATTTGTAATATCGCCCTCATTCTTGGTGTCGCGGCCCTTGTGCGACCGATTCAGGTGAATAAGCAGGTGCTGACGAGAGATACCCCGATCATGATTATCATCTCGCTAGCCTTCGTCTGGATGCTCAGAGATCAAAGTATTTCGACCGTAGAGGCTGCTATTCTTGCAGGGACGCTCTTACTCTACATCGTGACGAGTATCCGCAAGGGGCTCAAGTCAGGAGAGGAAGCTGAGGTAGAGGGCATGGATGATGAAGAGATTGCCGCTGCTAAGAATGCCTCTGGAGCAAAGGTGTTCGTCTATATATTGCTCATCATTCTCGGATTAGCGACACTCGCTGTCGGTGCAAACCGTCTAATCGAGGGTGGGGTAGGGATTGCTCAGACATTTGGGGTGCCTGATGTTGTCATCGCACTCTCACTCGTTGCATTGGGAACCTCTTTACCAGAACTCGCCACCTCCATCGTTGCCAGCGTTAAGAAGCAAGGCGACATCATTATTGGTAACGTGGTCGGGTCCAACCTCTTTAATATCTTAGCTGTGATTGGTATCACAGGGCTTGTTGCTCCACTCTTTAGTGAGGAAATCAAGTCTGTTGACCTCTACTTCATGATCGGATTAAGCGTCCTCTCTATTCTCTTCATGGCGACACGCAAGACCATCGGACGTTTAGAAGGTGTCATTTTACTCGCTCTCTACGTAGGATACCTCGCCTTTACCTTCCAAGGGTAACTGTGCGAGTGCAGTTAAGGCTTATCTTATGCGCTACATCACATCTACTCTAGTCCTATTTCTGACTTTGGTCGGTTGCTTAGAGGATGATAAAGCTCACGTCGTTTTAGACACAACAGGAGCCACAGAACGTCTCCTCTCTGCTGATCCTCCATATGAGGCTAGGGATTGGTGTGATATCTATCTCAGTATTATGGAGATCAAGGACATAGCGAGACAAACTCCAGATTTTCAAATCTATTTTATCTCTGAGTGGCGTAGAAAAGTTGATCTTATACAGGAGAGCAACAGAGATAATCGCTTTGGAATTCATGGGGAACTAGTGCGTCTGAAATCAATTGACTATGACATGATAGCTCGAGGGCAATGGTTTCCTGAGGATTTTAAAGTTCAAAAAGAAGACCTAGCAATTTTGAAACTACACAAACAAGAAGTGTTCAAGATAATGAGCAGATACCCTGAAAGGTAGCTTTTTGGTTAGTGTAAATCCAAATGACTATCAGATACCTCACAGGTTTGAAGAACAGGGATGGGGAAGTGAGACTAATAAGTGAGATTGGCTAGGGAGGCTTTCGTATGCATATTTAATTCTCTCGTCTGAAGCTAAATCGATTCGTAGAATTTAGACGTAGTGTTTGCTCCCCATCATAGGGTAGGGAGGTTACAATCGTCGCCCTATTCTATAATAGGAGTGTCGCACGAGATCGTGCAGTCTCATCAGCAATGAACAACAACTTATTGGACAACCTTAAGAGTATCGACTTTAGCAGTGCAGCATTTGGCTCTCAATTTATCCCTAAGCTGATGCGGGAGAACCGCTGGTCTCGCAGCTACACTGAGCTAGTGATAGCTGAGTATAAGCG
>WTJZ01000114.1:0-9915 GCA_011524615.1 Akkermansiaceae bacterium
GAATTTAGCTATGCGGAACTCTCCGGAACAAAAAGATTTTTCGGTATATTTGTAGAAGCTAATAAACCAGCTAACAATTCTAGGGACCTGTCTTCGTCTATTCCAAGTGGGCGAGCGAATAATATTGAAATATTCAGCCAATTTAATCCACTAAAAATTGTGAGCGACCACGATTTCCACCGTGTGCCTGTTGACTATAATAGAAATTTGACAATCCTTGCGCATATTGGCGAACCTCAAGAAATTCTCAATGAAGCAGGTTTCGGTTTAGGCTCTTCAACAACTTTGGGGTTCTGGGGAGATACTTACAGTGGTGATGGCATGGGCAGCGGCACAACACACTTACCAATGGTAAATATACCATCTACTCAACCTCTTTCTCTTCTAGACTTTTCGCATGCTCACATAAGTTATCATCTAGGTAGTCCGATGCATGCCTTAGGAAACTCAAAGGCAAACATCTTTATCACCAATAACATCTACGACATGTTATACGGCACAGTATCTAGAAGAGTCAGCACATCAAACAAAACTGTTTATGACAACTCATGGTTACTAAACGACTCATTATTTGATCGCTACTTCCTCTCCGGTCTAGCTCCAGACTTCACCAATACCAGCGGTTATTCGGCTAGTGGAACACTTGATGACACCATTTCGTCATTCTACGGTGTGAATTATAAAACTGCCCATGCCAGTCCTGTACTCATGCCCTATATCCCGGAGACTTACTCCACACAAGAAGTCCTGGAAAACCTTCAAATTAGTCAAAATGCAGACAACGATAGTTATAAAAGAATTGCAGCGTTTTCACTGCTTGATGGAGCATTCAACGTTAACTCCACTTCAGTGGAAGCTTGGGCTGCATTAATCAGAGCTAATCGTGGTCTAGAAGTGACCGACCCAATCAGTGGCAATAGTGAATCTGATTCAACTACCACTCCTTTTCCATCATCTAGCACTCCTATGATTAATGATAATGCTGCGCCTCTATGGTCTGGAGTTAAAAGACTTACCGACGCTCAAATCAACAACCTCGCATCTGAAATTGTTGACCAGGTTAAAGCAAGAGGACCATTTATGTCCCTTTCGGACTTCGTTAATAGGCAAATGGGCTCAGATGAAGGGGCTCTCCAAGCAGCTATAGATGCCAGTAATATTAACGCAGACATAATTGGCCTAGATGAAGAATATGATACAGAATACACAGAGAGCGACATGGTGCATTTTGTAAAAAGGCCTTCCGCTGGCAGTTTGAAGACTGCTACTGGTATAGCTCATGATATCACGCAGGCAAAGCTACTGCTGCCACTAGCTCCCCGATTGAGGCCTCGTTCAGACACCTTCACTATAAGATGCTATGGGGAAAACAAAAATGCGAACGTAACAGCTTATTGTGAAGCTATTGTTCAACGTACTCCTGAATACTACGATGACAGTAACTTACCTTGGGAGGAATCCAAAAATAATCAAGGAGCGACTTCCCCTCACACTTTCCCAAGGCAGTCACCTCAAGATATCTTTGATTCAGGAAACAGTAATCTGAGTGAAATTAACAGTAAGTTGGGACGAAAATTTAAAATAGTTAGCCTGAAGTGGCTTAATTCGGAAGAAATTTAACTAATAAGAATATGCAAAAACTAGTAACAGTATTGATCACATGCATGGGACTATTAAGCCTATCCCACGCATCTAGTAAAAAATATAAATCTACTTTTTCAATCCTACCAACAGGAGAAGTAAATCAGGATTTATATTACCTAAATGGTAAGGAGGTTCACAAAATTGAATTCAAAACCAGAAAGCGCTCTCAAACTTATCCGACAAAATTAGGTAAACCTTTACAGCTCTTTATCCGTAATACAGCTCCAGATGCGGAGAATCCTTTTATACTTGTAGCTCAGAGTAAATCCATAATACGCACACCTCGTACATTATTCTTTATTAAACCTGCGAAAAAAGGCAGTGATTTACCTTTAGAGTTAGAAGCTCTCAATGATGGGCTCGACGAATTCCCAAAAGGTGCGTTTAGGTACATAAATTTGACGAAAGCTTCCCTAGTAATTGAATGTGGAGGAGTAGAAGCGGTTCTTCCTGCATATGGAGATACAGTGGTGAAACCAAATATTCCAAAAAATGCAGGTTCAATGCCTATCATCGTCAAAACAAAAAAAGGACAAAGAATTCTAGGAGGTCAGACTTACGGAATTCCTGGAGACCGCAAAATGATATTAATCAAAGCTACAGGAAAAGCCAAAGCACCTATAGCACTAATCAACATTCCTCAAGCAGTTCACCCAAATATGTTTTAACCCACCTCAATAGACACTGGGCAGTGGTCACTGCCTAGGACGTCTGCATGGATCTGAGGATTCGTGATTCGTTCTATCAATGAGGTGCTTACGCCGAAGTAATCGAGGCGCCATCCGATGTTCTTGCCTCGAGCACCTGCGCGGTAGCTCCACCATGAGTAGGCGCCTTCTTGCGTCGGGTTGGCGTGGCGGTAGGTGTCGATGAAGCCTGCATCTAGTAATCGGGTAAAGCTCTCTCGTTCTTGATCAGAGAATCCTGCATTCTTTCGGTTGGCGGCAGGGCGTGCGAGATCGATCTCATGATGTGAGACATTCAGATCACCACAGAAGACCACGGGCTTAGTCTCTTCCAGCGCCTGGAGATGAGCGAGGAAGGCGGCATCCCATTCCATACGGTAGTCGAGTCTCTTTAACTCATTCTGGGAATTAGGCGTATAGACAGTGACGAGGTGAAAGTCCTCGAAGGTAGCCGTGATCACTCGGCCTTCGGTATCATGTTCAGGGATTCCTAATCCATAGCTGACCTCCAGAGGAGCCGTCTTACTAAAGATCGCGGTACCTGAGTAACCCGCCTTCTCTGCCGAGCACCAATATGCCTTATACCCGCCCATGGTGAGCGGAAGTTCGACCTGTTCGGGGCGTGCCTTCGTCTCCTGTAGGCAGAGGACATCTGGATCATGCTCTAGGACAAACTCCTCGAAGTTCTTCTTAAGTACAGCGCGAATCCCGTTAACATTCCATGAGTATAACTTCATGTCACCTAGCTAACACTGATTCAGCATCACGCCAAATGATTATCAGGAGGAGCCCTCACTTTTTAATCAGTTGGCGTTCCGACGAGACGCCTGAATTAGCGTCCCATGAGTGAGGATCTGATGAGATCTTCGACAGAGGCCTCAGGGTTAGCCTTGAGAGCCGCGGTGACCGACTTACGCGCATCGGCTTGCTTAAACCCGAGGGCGAGGAGAGCGAGCTCTGCGTCCTGTAGGGTAGTAGAGGTCTCGGCGACGCCCTCTAGGCCTTCAGCAGGCTTCCAAGTCTCCGTCACGCCTACCTTATCCTTCAGCTCTAGGATAATACGCTCGGCAGTCTTTTTGCCGAGCCCTTTGATAGTGGCAAGCGTTTTGGCGTCATCATTGACGACAGCGTCCTTAAAACGCCCTACTGGCATTCCGCTCAGAATCGCCATCGCGATACTCGGCCCAATTCCACTGACACGATCGACTAATAGGAGGAAGATATCCTTCTCCTCCTTGGTAGCAAAGCCATAGAGAGTCTGTGCCTGCTCACGAATATGCTGATAGATTAATAATGAAACCTCCTTCCCCTCGACCGGGTTCAGCTGATCAACAGAAATCTGTGGAACAAACACTTCATACCCTACCCCACCGCAATCTAGAATCAATCGGTTAGGCCAAGCCTCCCATACATTACCTCGCAAACGTGCTATCATACCACAGCCTTACCAAGGAACGATCGAAGTCAACAGTATAAAGTTCCCAGCACTCTGGTGAGTGCCCAGTGAGTGAGACGCTACTTCTCCTTCGTGTAGTCGAGATAATCCTTCAACTCTCTCTTAACGGTCGGGATCATGAGATAAACCCCGATGAGGTTAGGGATCGACATCGCAAAGAGAGACGCGTCAGAGAAGTCAATCGCATTTCCCATCGAGGCTGAGGCACCAATCACAATGAAGAGGCAAAAGATCACCTTATAGACGATCGTTACCGCCTTCCCCTTACCAAAAAGAAACTGCCAAGACTGCAAGCCATAATAACTCCACGTCAAGAGGGTCGAAAAGGCGAAGAGGAAGACACACGCAAAAAGAATGTACTTGAACCCACTATGCACCGTCTCAAATGCCAAGGAGGTCATCCCGATCCCGAACGAGGTCCCACCAGGAGCTTGCCCCAGTGTCAAAGCGGTCCCATTCAAGGTGTAATCCACTGAGTCCCCCTCGAACTGCATCGCCGTCACGATCACGAGAGACGTCATCGTACAGACGATCACGGTATCAATAAAGGGCTCTAGTAACGCGACCAACCCTTCTGACGCTGGCTTACGTGTCTTAGCCGCAGAGTGTGCGATCGGAGCAGATCCGATCCCGGCCTCATTAGAGAACGTCGCTCGACGTAATCCCCAGATAAAGGTCGCTAGAATCCCTCCCGTGATCGCCGCTCGTGGCTGAAAGGCCTCTGAGACGATCATCCCTATCGCTCTCGGAATCTCCGAAAAGTTCACTGCTAACACGATCAAGGCACTCACCACATAAACTCCACACATGATCGGCACAACCTTACCCGTCACCTTCGTGATACCCTTGATCCCACCAATAATAACCACCCCAGTAAGGATCGCTAATGTAAGCCCAAAGATCCATTGCTTATCAGCAAAGAAACTCGCCTCTCCCCCCGTCACATTGATCAACTGAGACGTCGCTTGGTTCACTTGGAATATATTGCCTCCTCCAAATGAGGCAAACACGCAGCAAATCGCAAAAATAAACGCCAAGACCACTCCGAGTCCTCCTAGGCCTCGCTCCTTCAGCCCCTCCTTGAGGTAATACATCGGCCCCCCATGCACTTGATTATTCTCATCGATGACACGGTACTTCACCCCTAACGTACACTCCGCGAACTTAGTCGCCATCCCCAGGAAGCCTGCTAAGAATAACCAAAAGGCCACCCCTGGTCCCCCCATCGCGATTCCGATCGCCACCCCTGCGATATTCCCTAACCCGACGGTACCTGAGACCGCGGTAGAGAGCGCTTGAAAGTGGGTAATCTGCCCAGGATCATCAGGCTTAGAGTACTTGCCCTGGATCGTACGAATGGCGACGCCAAACCCACTAAAGTTGATAAACTTAAACACGAGAGTAAAGACCAACCCCGCGAGGCCTAGCCACAGAATCACCCACAGTACATCGTACCCATTAATCGGGAAGGAGGAGAAGATCGAATCAACGAACCACCCTGTTGCTTTACCAAAGCCGTCATCGATCTTTTGGTCTAGACCGACCACTTCATCAGCATAACTGGTTAATAACCCAGAGAGAAAAACAGTAAGGAAGGAAAGGACGCTGCGCATATCAATAATGAGGTTACAACAGGTCTAGGCCAAAACCCCAGCAGGATCAACCCAATTACCGCCTTGTCCCACTTCTTCTCGTCCCATGAGAGATAAGAGAATACTTTTCATCGTAAGGAGTAGCTATATTATCCGTATGTATGCTGAGAGAATCATTCTTTTGACTTCACCAACAGAATGCCCTTAATTCCCCGCACGAGCTCCATCCTCATGAAATTTTCGACACCATTTCTCAAGGTCATCCTACCCATCCTCATTATCGGGGTGGGTCTCGTATCCTGGGCAATCCTCAAGAATTTGCCCCCTAAGAAGGCGCCCAAAGCCTCTGGCAACGTCAAGTTCAAGATCGCTCATGAGTCAGGCAAGGTCGGAGACGGCATCCCCGTCATCGCATACCCATTAGTCCAGCAGGACTACCAGGTCAAAATCATCTCCCGCGGAGTAGTCACCGCGGGTGAAGAAATCGACCTATCCGCGGAATCGAGTGGCAAGATCATGAGCATCGCCCCTGAATTCGAACCAGGGAGCATGATCAAAAAAGGCCACCTACTCGTTAAGGTAGATACCCTCGACCTCGAGGCCGACCTCATCATCGCGCAATCTCGCATTGCCCAAGCAGAAGCCGTTCTCGCACAAGAGCAAGCACGCGCTGACCAAGCCCTCCTCAACTGGGAAGAAATCGGATATGAGGAAGCCCCTACGGCCCTCGTCCTCCGCAAGCCACAACTGAAGCAAGCGCAAGCCAGTCTCGACAGCGCCATCGCTCAGGTCGAGAAGATCGAACGAGAGATCGCCAGAGCGAGCGTCGTCGCCCCCTTTGACTGCATCATCGCAGAACGGACCGTAAGCGTCGGCGAGATCGTCAACCGAGGGAAAGCTCTTGGTCGCCTCATCGGTTCTGACTATGTGACAACGACCCTCCCCGTGTCAGAACAGGATCGCACCTTCCTACCAACTCAACTCGACGGTACTATCGTTGACTTTGTCCACCCCCTCTCCTCTTCTGGCCACCATTGGCAGGGTATCCTCACGCACATCATCCCGGAGGTGAATAGCAGTACTAAGCTCCCTCACATTGCCGCTCGGATCAACGCGCCCTTTAGCCCTCAGACTACCCACAGCCTCCAGATCGGGCAACCTCTCCTCGCCTCGATCCATGGACGCATCCTAGAGGACGTCTATGTCGTCCCTAAATCCGCTCTACGCAGCCCAGATGAGATCCACATTATGGATGAGGACAATACTCTCCAACTGCATAAGATTACCCCGATCCTCACCGATCAGGATCATATCATCTTCAGAGACGCTCCTGATACCCCTGCGCACTGGGTCGAGTCAAAGCTCCAAAGCTGGAAAATCGGCAAGACCCTCTCCCTCATCACCGAGACTGGAGAGGATTCATAGATATACTCTACTTTTTCGTTTGGCGAGAGGCGGTCCCTGTCGTATGTCATATGGTATGATCACTCTTACGAATGTCGCCCACGCCTCACTCATCTCTCTCCTGAAGCGTAAGTCCGCCACCTCTAATGAGGGACTCCGTCTCTCTGTGCAAAAGGGTGGATGCGCAGGACTACAGTACTCGATGAACGTTGAGGCTAAGCAAGAACAAGACCTCACTGCAGGTGACGCAGAGGCGCGCGTCTACATCGCACCAGAGGCTAAGGAATACCTAGAGGGCATGACTCTCGACTACTCCATCAGCCTCGCCGACTCTGGGTTCAAGATCATTAACCCAAACGCGGCCCGCTCATGTGGATGCGGCACCTCCTTCGAGCCAAAGAAGCAAGGTAACCAAGACTCTCTCGAACAAGGAGAAGCCTGCGAAAGCGAACAAGCATAACGCGCTATGATTACGCTAAGCTCAGTCAACCGTAATAAACCAAAGGAGACGAACTCTGGTATGGAGATCAGTGTCCAGACACTGGTTTGGTGGATCTTAGCGAACCTCGTCGCGCTCTCATTCGCGATCTTTAGTTGGTCGGGCTGTTACTACCTCTTTAACTTTCCAGAGATCCCTCGTAACTTCGAGATCCTACAACAGGTAGGGAGAGTCGGAAAGGTGCAAGCCTTTACCCCGCTCACCGCCCCAGCAACGAGCTCTGCCTCACCAGAGGAGCTCTACGAACTCTTCTACACACTGAGCGAGGAAAAGATCGCGGAGTTTAACAAGATGCTCCTCCGTGGCTATATCACGAACTACGAGAAGATCCCCGTCTATCGTTACCTCTCTGGGGAATTCCGCATCCTAGAGGTCAGAGCTCTCACGGAGGAGGACATCATCTCCCCCGGACTCATGATCCAGGCCCGAGCCTTTGTGAAGTCTGACAAAAATGAGATCAGCAGCCCGTACCCTATGGTCGTTGATTATCTCATCCCTACTGATGCCACAGACGCCATTGATAACTTCCAGGCCGGCGACCTCTTTCAGGTCAAGAAGTCGCTCCACTGCGGTAGTATCCTCCATGTCAAAAAAGAGGGCCGAAAGGATGACCCGACACTCAAATGTGTCGTCGTCCCTCTCGCGTATAACGTCTACATTACTCCAGATAGGCAAGAGCTAACCCTCACACCTCCCTCCAAAATCAACATTTCAGCGCCGCTTCCACCTCGCTAAATCGAAGATTTTCTATCCAATTTTAGGTTTTATTTTTTTTTGTATTCACCTTAAAATTTTTCATAGTACGCATGCGCGAGACGGGTTGACGACCTCATATTTCGGGGGCATAAGAAGCAAAATTCTCCCCCATGATTACACTTGCACTCAACGCTGGCAGCTCATCTCTGAAGTACTCAGTCCTCGACACAAAACGAGAGGAAACCCTCATCGAGGGCCGTGTCGAAAGGATCAACACTGGCTCCCCTGAGGGACAAATTGTCCTCGATGGTGAGAAGCAGCTCTTCACTCTTGAAGAGGATTCTCATAAGTGTGCCGTAGTGATGGTTTTTGAAAAGATTAATGCCTACCTCGCGCAAAGTGGCCAACAGATCGAGGCCGTGGGCCATCGCGTCGTCCATGGTGGCAGCCTCTTCTCCGTTCCCACTCGTATCACCGAGTCCGTACTCTCAGACATTCGGTCCCTGAGTCCTCTCGCCCCTCTGCATAACCCTGCTAACGCAGATGTGATCGAGGTCGCCCTCGCCGAATTCCCACAGCTACCTCATGTAGCCGTATTCGACACCGCTTATCACCAGACGATCTCAGAAGAGGTCTACCGCTACGCAGTCCCTAATGAGTGGTACGACCAGTATCAAGTTCGTCGCTACGGCTTCCACGGCACTAGCCATTCCTATGTCTCGCGTAAGGCTATCGAGACGTTCAACCTCTCCCCTGAGAACTCTAACATCATCGTCGCTCACCTCGGTAATGGCTGTAGTGCTACTGCTATCCACGGTGGCAAGAGTGTAGACACAACCATGGGGCTCAGCCCGCTAGAGGGATTCGTCATGGGCACCCGCTCAGGGAATGTCGACCCGAACCTCCACTCCTACATCGCGGCCCAAGCAGGCCTCTCACTCGACGAGATCACCAACATCCTCAATAAGAAGTCAGGCATCTACGCCCTCTCTGGTGGAGAATCAGACATGCGTAACCTACAGGAGATGATCAACCGTGGAGATGAGAGCGCTCAGCGCGCAGAGAGCGTCTTCGTCTACCGCTTGGCTAAGGAGATCCTCGGCCTCATGGCTGCGCTCCCTGGATCGCTCGATGTCCTCGTCTTCACAGGCGGCATCGGTGAGAATAACAGCGTCATCAGAGAGAAGCTCTGTGCCCGTCTCGCCTCCCTCGATATCGAGCTCAACCTAGAGGAGAACGCGATCCGCAGCCCTGAGATCAGAGCCATCTCACAGCCAGATAGCCAACTCGTCGCCATCATCCCAACCAACGAAGAACTCGAGATCGCCATCCAAACCGAACAAGTCGTCACCGCAGCATGAAACACATCTTCCTCACCATTCCTGCTGGAGCAGAACCAGGCCTGACCTCCGTCAGTCTCGGTCTCTTACACAGCCTTGACCGAAACGGTATCAATGCAGGCTTCTACAAGCCCTTTAGCCAATCTCATGACCCGATAGAAGTCGACCGCTCACGGCTCTACCTAGAGGCTGTTACAGACCTCTGTCCTCCCCCCTCGATGAGTAAGGATCTCTTCGAGGCAAAGGTGCAAGAAGGGCAGATCGATGACCTCCTCTCAGAAGTACTCGAGAATGTCGACCAACTCCTGACTAAGCATGACGTCGTCGTCGTCGAGGGCCTCCTCCCTACCGCCGACCTCTCCGTCGCAGATGAGCTCAATATCGGCATCGCACGCTCTCTCAATGCAGAAGTCGTCATCGTCAAGCAACAGCAAAACGAATCCCTCGAGGAGGTGAAGAAGTCTCTCGACCAATTTGTCTCGAACCTCCCTGCCGCTTATAAGACGACCCAACCAGCCGTCATCCTCAACCGCGTCGCAGAGTATCAAGGAAAGAAGATCGATCTAGGGAACTTCCAAGAAGCCCTCAGCACCTATCG
>WTJZ01000114.1:10015-11529 GCA_011524615.1 Akkermansiaceae bacterium
GACCGTAGTGACATCATCGTCGCCTGTGCTCTCGCAGCTCAGAAGGGCGTCCGCCTCGCTGGTATCATCCTGACCGGAGATGTCGCCCCTAGCCCACAGGTCATCAACTACTGTAATGAAGCCTTCGAACTCGCCTCTGGTCTCCCTGTCCTAGAGGTTCAGGATAGCTCCTTTGAGATCGCGACGAGACTCTATAACCTCAATACCGAGGTCCCCGTAGAGGACCACGAGCGTATCAGACTCGTCATGACCACCTCTGCCCGTTTCATCGACTCCCAATGGCTCCGAGACCGTCTCGAAGTCGACTTCATGAAGCGCCTCTCCCCTGTCGCCTTTAAGCACCAACTCTCTCGACACGCCCGCCAGGCGAACAAGCGCATCCTCCTCCCAGAGGGTGAAGAAGAGCGTACGATCACAGCTGCCATCGACTGCGCCTCACGCCAGATCGCACGCTGTGTCCTCATCGGCGACCCTAAGAAGATCATTACTAAGATCAAGGCCCTCGGACTAGACCTCCCATCAAACCTCGAGCTCCTCGACCCTGTCGCCGTCCGCGATCAATACATCGAGCCCCTCTTCGAGCTCCGTAAGCATAAGGGCATGACCCTAGAGGCTGCCAAAGACGCCCTCGCCGATAACATCCTCCTCGCTACTATCATGGTCGCTAACGGTGATGCAGACGGCCTCGTCTCTGGTGCCCAACACAGTACCGCCCACACCATCCGCCCTGCACTCCAGCTCATCAAGCCAGCCCCAGGGAATAAGGTGGTCTCCTCCATCTTCTTCATGTGTCTACCGGACCAAGTCTACATCTACGGCGACTGTGCTGTGAATCCAGACCCAAATGCGGAGCAACTCGCCGAGATCGCCATCCAGAGCGCCTACTCCGCCAAGGCCTTCGGAATCGAGCCAAAGGTCGCCATGATCTCCTACTCCACCCTAGGATCAGGATCAGGCAGTGATGTCGAAAAGGTCACCGAAGCCACTGCCATCATCAAGGAACGCGCCCCCGAACTACTCGTCGACGGCCCACTCCAGTACGATGCCGCTACGACAGCCTCAGTCGCTGCCAAGAAGGCTCCCGACAGCCCCGTCGCAGGCCAGGCAAACGTGCTCGTCTTCCCTGACCTCAATACCGGTAACACCACGTATAAGGCCGTCCAACGCTCCGCTAACGTTGCCAGCATCGGCCCCATGCTCCAGGGTCTCAATAAGCCCGTCAATGACCTCAGCCGAGGCACCACCGTCGAGGACATCGTCTACACCATCGCCCTCACCTCCATCCAGGCCAAGGCCAGAGACGAGCAATAAGCAACCAGTAAGAACTGAGCACCCATCAACAGGACTAAGGACTCCCCTTAGTCCTTTTTTTGTCTTCCCCCATCGACTCCATATATGGGTGGTGCCGCACTTTCCGCGAAAGAACGCTACCGCGTTTAGTTATGAGGGTAGCGCGATCTTGCCAAGATCGCGGAATCAGGGCGCAGATTAGTTTAGGCCTCGGATGAAGGATT
>WTJZ01000088.1 GCA_011524615.1 Akkermansiaceae bacterium
GTCGAAGGCGGTAGGGTCATTGATTTACCCATGGGCAGGAGCGGGTACAGCTTCTTCGTTGAGAGCGGACTTCACTCCATGTGCTACGATGAGTTGGGACGGACTAGTAGAGCATATGCAGTATTACAAGAAGGTGACGCATACTGCAGCTGGAC
This sequence comes from Akkermansiaceae bacterium, assembly GCA_011524615.1. Taxonomy (GTDB): domain Bacteria; phylum Verrucomicrobiota; class Verrucomicrobiia; order Verrucomicrobiales; family Akkermansiaceae; genus WTJZ01. Next base: position 156 of record WTJZ01000088.1, read on the forward strand.
TCCCACAAGTCCCGCCAGCATATCTAAGACGAGATATTGACGCTCCCGATCGCAATAAGGTCTATCCGATTTTTGCGAGAATTCATTATGTCCTCTCGATGGCGGCGGCTGACTCCTCAGCGGGTGGTTATCACCCCTGTATTCTGGTCGAACCTGTGTTCACATTCTGGAATCCTTACAATGTCGCGATTACCACGAATAAAGATTTTGCGATTCAGTGTACGCGAGCGGCTCCTGTGACCGTTGAGTATGAAATTACAGATAGTAGTGGCAATGTAGAGGCGAATGGTAGTGGAGAAGCGTCACTCGATGATTTGATGGGGAGTACGATCTTCTATATGATTAATGTCCATCAGATGACTTGGGCTCCAGGGGAGGTCAGGGTGTTTAGTGGTAAAGACTTTACCGAAGATATCGATACAAACACGCTGTTAAAGTCGGCACAAATCCACTGCGATCCTTATTACCGAACACAGTCTGGAGTTCTCTTGCCCTTGAGGAGTAGATACAGTCAAGTAGTCGATGCCGAAGACGCTGATGATGAGAATACGAGGCTCTCTTATCCGGCGACATCCACGTTCAAGATTACGGGAATTAAGCTGAATTCAGGGATTGGTTCTCATGTGGGCTCTCAACATGTGTTTCAGGTGAACAAACGAGATGATGTGGCTGGGATCAATGGGTATAAGAACCATTCCACAATTATGCTAAGTGAGACGGAGGCTGAAACGTATTGGGGAGAGTTGATAGAACCGAATGTGGATGCCGTTTCGTTATCCGCATTGAAGAATGAAAGCAAACCCTTCCTGACGGCTATCTATGGCATTAAGACGTCGATCGATTCCATGGATACGATCACGGATCACGGGCACAGTTACTTTGAGAATAATGCCCTCAATATCACGTATCAGCTGTCGACGGATGATGCCGCTACGCTCGGAGCCCCTCGACCAGAAGCATTTCCGCATTCGTGGAAGTTCAAGGCCATTCCGGACCGTGCGAGTCAGTATGCTCCCCACGGAACAGACATGGATCCTCAGGGGTATCTAGGGACGAGTCACACCGCGGCGGAGGGCTTTTCACAACTTATTGTAGCGGAGGTGCCGTTGCGACCTTTGCTCTCTTTGGCTGAGTTACAGCACTTTAACCTGATCCAGCCGAATATCGTGCCTCCCTTTACGGTGAATGCGATCGGCAACAGTACTGCTAGCTTATCGATCCCGCAGACGAGTGTGTCTCTTAATGGAGATCAGGCGGCGAATATGAGTTATGACCACTCCTACGTGAGTAATCACCTCCTCTTTGATGACTGGTTTGTCTCATCGATCGCGGACACGAGTACTGGGTTTGGCGGAGCTGGGACGGATCATGATGATGTGTACACGAGTCACTTAACAGGGGCGCAGCCCTTGGCGAACCAGGCCTACCAGCCGGTAGAGTACTATGATGCGACTGATGCCGTTACACAGACGGCTACTGATCTAGGCGCGACTGACGCCTACCGCACTGTAGCCTCTCGACTAGAAGTCAATGGGATGTTTAACATTAACTCGACCTCGGTAGATGCGTGGGCGGCCGTTCTGTCGAGTCTGAGTGGGGCGAGTGTTCCCGTCATCGATGAGACGGGCATCACTCTAGAGCAGGCTGGTAATGTCACTCCGATCACGAGAGGACGTATCAATAACCGTAACAATACCACCTCAGGATTGACCAATGCGGAGCAACTCAAGTCGTATGCGACTCTGACAGACACGGAGATCCGAACGCTGGCAGGGTACATCGTCGACGAGGTGAGGCTGAGAGGGCCGTTTTTATCGCTCTCGGAATTTGTGAATCGCCAATTGGTCGCTGGGGCGCTCGGTCAAGCGGGGGCGCTGGAGTCTGCTCTCTGGCGTTTCTCGAATGATGCTGGCAATGCATTGAATGAATTGAATACCAGCTTTAATGATCAAGTGAATTCCGGTGAGTCGGCGGTCTCGTATGAGAATGACACTCTCGCGACCGCACTGCCGACAGCGTACGGGATGCCGGGATGGGTAAGGCAGGCGGATCTGCTGAGAACCTTGGCACCTGTGATGAGTGTGCGGGATGACACCTTTAAGGTCCGAGCCTATGGAGATGTCCGAGACCGAGCGGGCACGGTCATATCAAGAGTCTGGTGCGAGGCGGTAGTCCAGAGGACGGCTGAATTCGTCGACGAGGCAGCGAATACTGCTCATGAGTCGAGTGCGAGTCCACAGCTCTCTGCTCTCAATGCACGGCTAGGGCGTGGGTTCAAGATCGTCGCCTTCCGTTGGCTGAATGAAGATGAAGTATAATTCTTATGTCTAAGGTAATCATAATATTAATGATGTGCGCTGCGGCTGCAGTGGCACAACGAGCTGGTAAGGTACTGTACTATCAAGCGGGGGGAGATGACCCTCAGCATGCCTACATTTATCAAAACGGGTATCCAGTGCTGAATGGTGGCGCGCAGTTGAAGCAGGAGTTACCGCGTTGGAACTTTTCTAAGGTGTTTGAGATCGCTCCACAGACTGTGACGCTGACCTTTCATCCAGAGCCATTAGACCTTGCTGAGCAGATGCCAATGAAGGCGCCGAAGGTGACGATTCCTGAGGAATGGGAGCGCTTTCTGATCCTTTGTGTGAAAGATCCCAAGAATAAGTACATGCCGATCAAGCTCTACGCGATAAATGCGAGTAATAACGCCTTTAAGCCCGGTGACCTCTACTTCATTAACTTCACCGATGTGAGGGTCGAAGGGAAGCTAGGTGAGAGCACACTCGTACTCCCTCCATATAAGAAGGTGAATGTGGATGGTAAGGGTACGACCAACGGGCGAGACTGTGTAGCGAGGCTTAATTATCTCAATGCCAAAACAGGGGAGTCGAAGCCCTTTATTAGGCAATCCTGGGGGCATACTGGTACGGTGAGGAGAGTGGTCTTTATCTTTAAGAAACCAAATGGGCGGCTCTCCTATTACGTGACTTCGATCCAAGACTTTGAGACCTCTGCTGAGAGGAAGGCTCAGAGCCGTTCTTGAGAGGCTATGACTGGTCAACCCTAGACAAGGTCTCATTACTCTGTATAGTAGAGGGATGAGGAGACTAGTGATCATATTTGTTATCTTGGTGACGAGAGCGTGGGGCGATGTAGTGATCACTCCGGTGGGCACTACAGACCACTATCCAGAGCAGGGAGATGAGTACATCTCTGTGAAGTATGAAGAGAAGGAGTATCATCTCAAGGTACTGCATCCTAAGGTCTTGCCTGGTCCCCATTACAGCGCCCCATTTATGTGGATCTCTCACGATGGTGGAGAGATAGACTATGCTTCGCTCTATGCGGGGCGAGCTCATGTTGGGGGCTTCAGTTGGATGAGTACTTGTGGGTACTTCTTCGTCCTAGATGAGATCGTCGGCTTTCTCACAATTGATGGACGAGATACTGCAGAATGGGGTGCGATGGGGTGTCTCTATTATTATGA
>WTJZ01000122.1:0-4384 GCA_011524615.1 Akkermansiaceae bacterium
CCATTGAAGCAGTTATACTGGCCTGATTTGATAAGTGAGGAATCAGGTCGGCAGATTTATCCAAAGATAACCTCTTAAAAGGTATAAGGCGTACCGTGCTCCCACTCCACCCCTAGCAGTTGTTTAGCCAAGGGAATAAGGAGGCTACTCCCCTTCTAGTTTAAAGCTTTCTGCAATCGATCGCTTCACCTTCACCCCTTGTTCCTCAAAGCGCTCTGCGAGAGATAAGAGATTCCCCTTACCTGTCGACAGAGTCTTATGAGCCTCTGCATAAGTATTCTGCACAGTCTGTAATTGCGCCCCCACCTTCTCAAAGCGATCGAGGAACGTCAGTAGTTTCTTATGGAGACTCTCGGCGGATTTAGCCAGCGACTCGGTATTCTTATTCTGCTTCTCCATTCTCCAGAGATTATTCACAGTGCGCATAATGGGTAGCAAGGTATTAGGAGTCACTACTGCGATACGCTTATCGTAGGCAAAATCAAAGAGACTCGCATCCTCCTCGAAGGCTGCCAAATAGGCAGCCTCATTAGGCATGAACATAAAGACAAAGTCAGGAGAGTTCAGTAACTCTAGAGAGTCATATGACTTCTCCGACAGCCCCTTGATGTGATTGCGCACATTAGTCGTATGCTCCTTGAGGAGTGCGAGAGACTGCTCCTCACTCTCCGCATTCACACTATCCACATAGGCATTCAGCGACACCTTGCTATCAACGATCAGACACTTATTATCAGGCAGATCGATAATGAAGTCTGGTCGCTGGTTCGCCCCCTCTACGGTCTTAAAGTTAGCTTCACGTCGGTAACAATGCTTATCCAGTCCCGCATTCTCCAAGAGACGCTCGAGCTGGAGCTCCCCCCAGTTCCCCATCTTCTTCTTATCATTTCTCAGTGCAGTCGTCAGGTTTTCTGCTCTCTCACTGAGCTGACTATTCATCTGCTTGAGAGTCTTGAGCTCGTTCTCCAGTTGCCCTTGCCCTTTTGTTTGCTCCGTATGCACGATGTCTACCCTTTCCTTAAAGGCACCGAAGGCTTCTTTCAGCGGGTTCAGCACGTTTTTGAGCCCCTCACTATTCGTCTGAGCAAACTCCTTCTGCCTCTCCTTAAGTATCCCTTCTGACAGAGACTTAAATTCCGTCTTGAGGGCCTCCTTTTGTTGAACAAAGTCCTGCTTGAGCTGCTGCAAATATCCCTTCTCGGACTCCACTTGAGTCCTTGCCCTCTCTAGTTCTGCTTCCGCCTTTTCCGCTCTTGCTCTGAGAACTTCTAGTTCACTCACGACCTTCTCACACTCCTCCTTGAGTTCACTATTCCTCGCTACTACGGATTCATTCTGCGCGAGCAACCTCTCAATCTCACCATGTGATTGCGCTTCGCGCTGTAGGCCTGCGGTTGCCTCTAGCTTGAGACTATCATACTCAGCCTGCACGCGCTCACTCTGCCTCAGCACCTCATGTATACGCGCCTCTGCAAGCTCACGCTCGTGCTCGACCTCCAATGCCCGCTCCTTTAATTCGGATGTGTAGCGGATCTCATTTTGCTGCGCTAGCTCTTGTGCTTTAGCACATTCAGCAGTCTTCCCTGTCGCGACAGACTTGGCCCTCAGAAGGAGGACCACTAACACCACACACAGGAGAGCCAATACAATCGCAATCCCCAAAACCAAAGAAAAGTAACTCATAGGAACACTATGCAGTTACTTTTCTCTTCGACAACTCCCAATATTACTTTTTTAATTTCGGGATATTTCTAAGGAGAGCCTAGCTTTTGATCTCAGGCTCGAACTCGAGTTCCTTACCATCACCCCAGAGGCCTTCGAGATTATAGATCTCTCTCATCTCCTCGTGCATGATGTGCACCATCACGTCGATGTAGTCCAGGACAACCCAGCGACTGTCAGCCTTCCCCTCAGAGTAATGAGGACGCTCATCACGAATGTCAGCAATCTCTACCTCAATATCGCGCATGATCGCCTTCAAGTGTGGCATAGATGAACCAGAACACACGACGAGAAAGTCTGTGAGGGTCGAGATACCACGCAGGTCGATTACTTTGATGTCTTCTGCTTGGATGTTGTAGGCTGCTTGCGCACACGCCTTGGCGAGATCGATCGATGTTGTCATAAAAAACGGAAGGTGCTGTTACCCTAATTCCCTATTTCCCACAATAAAAAAATCTTTTGGCTCCCCACCTCCTGCTATCTCAACGACAAAAAACAATCAGATTAACTAAAAAACATCCAAACAATAAACAAAAAACACTTTTTAATCATAATAAAAATAATACACAAAAAAGTATTGAATAGAATTAACTTTGAAGTCTAAAATTCCATTCATCATATTCTTATTATGAATAACAACATCGAATCTCACCTCTCAGAGGATCGCTACTTTTCACCACCAGCCGCCTTTTCTCAACACGCTCGCATCTCCTCTATGGAGCAGTACCGTGAGCTCCATGCTGAATCGATCAATAGCCCTGAAACGTTTTGGGCTAGAGAGGCAGAAGAGCTTTCCTGGATGGAACCATGGGACAAGGTCTTGGAATGGAATGCCCCTGATGCGCAATGGTTCGTCAATGCGAAGACGAATATGTCATACAACTGTCTCGACCGTCACCTCACGAGCCATCGACGCAATAAGGCAGCGCTCATATGGGAAGCTGAATCCGGCGAAACAGAGACCATCACCTATGCACAACTCCATGCCAAGGTCTGCCAGTTTGCGAATGGACTCACAGACTTAGGCGTTCAGAAGGGCGACCGTGTCCTGCTCTACATGCCCATGATTCCTAAGGCTATCATCGCCATGCTCGCATGTACTCGAATCGGCGCAGTGCACTCCATCGTGTTCGGTGGATTCTCAGCAGAGGCAATTGCTGACCGCCTTGAGGATTCTCAAGCAAAGGTCATCATCACCGCCGATGGGAGTTGGCGTAGAGGGAAGATGATCTCTCTCAAGGAGAATGTCGATGCTGCTCTAGAGATTTACCAAAACATCGAGAAGGTAATCGTTTGTCGACGCACCTTCCAACCCATCGAGATGCAAGCAGGGCGTGATATGTACTGGGCTGATGCGAATGCGGGACAATCTACGAAACACGATGCCCTCCCTCTAGACGCAGAAGACCCGATGTTCATCCTCTATACCTCTGGCTCTACTGGTAAGCCCAAGGGGATTCTCCACACTACAGGTGGATACATGGTCGGGACTTACTCTACCTGTAAGTACATCTTCGATATGAATGACCAAGATGTCTACTGGTGTACTGCCGATATTGGATGGATCACGGGTCACTCCTACATCACCTATGGCCCGCTTCTGAATGGCGTTACACAAGTCATCTACGAGGGTGCACCAAACTTTCCTGACTTCGGACGCTTCTGGAATATTATCGAGAAGCATCGTGTCTCGATCTTCTACACTGCTCCAACCGCCATCAGAGCTTTCATCAAAGCGGGCGATCATTTGCCAAACGCACATGACCTCTCTTCCCTACGATTATTAGGAACCGTAGGTGAACCTATTAACCCTGAGGCCTGGATGTGGTACCACCAAGTCATCGGAGGTGGACGTTGCCCGATCGTCGACACTTGGTGGCAAACTGAAACAGGAGCCGTCATGTTAGCCCCTATGCCTGGAGCAACAGACATCAAGCCTGGTACGGCCACCATGCCATTCTTCGGCATCGACGCGGCCATCCTCGATGAAGACGGTAAGGAGTGCGCCCCCAATGAAGGTGGACGCCTCGTAATCCGCAAGCCGTGGCCAAGTATGCTTCGCGGCATCTATGGAGACCCTCAGCGCTATCGTGACACCTATTGGTCTGACTATGATAGCTATTACACCGCGGGAGATGGAGCACGACGTGATGAAGATGGTAACTTCTGGATCGTAGGGCGACTAGATGACGTACTGAATGTCTCAGGCCATCGTCTAGGAACGGCCGAAATTGAGAGCTCTCTCGTCGCTCATGATGCCGTTGCGGAAGCTGCCGTCGTAGGTAAGCCACATGACATTAAGGGACAAGCCGTAGTGGCGTTTGCGATCCTGAAGTCTGACTACACTGCTAACGAAGAACTCGAACAAGCGCTCAAAAAGCATGTCGCCTCTACCATCGGAGCACTCGCTAGACCTGACGACATCTATCTCGTCCCGGCACTCCCTAAGACTAGATCAGGCAAGATCATGCGTCGCCTCCTCAAAGAAATCCTAGCTACAGGATCCGTCTCAGGGAACACCACCACTCTAGAAGACGAATCTACCGTCCAACACCTCATCGATACCGTGCAACACAAAACCAACGCCGCCTAACCACAACCTAACCACAACCTAACCTCAACCTAACCTCAGCCTAACCTCAGCCTAACCTCAGCCTAACCT
>WTJZ01000122.1:4484-11525 GCA_011524615.1 Akkermansiaceae bacterium
CCTAACCTCAGCCTAACCTCAGCCTAACCTCAGCCTAACCTCAGCCTAACCTCAGTCAAAACCAAGCCTAACACATGAAGTCACTATACCTAATACTCGTCGCCGCCTGCCTCACAGCACTCGTTTCATGCTCAAGCATGTCCTCCAAAGAACTCGTACTGATCAAGACTGAAGCCAGGCAACAACTCACTATAGTTAAGAGTCCGACCTTAAACCCTCAGTTTAGATCCATCAGTCCCATCGCATCTAAGAGCAAGACCTACGGAATCAAAGGGGTAAAATCATTCGAGTCCATCTTATGCAAGCGCCTCCGAGAAAAGGGATATAATGCAAAGGTCTCTGACAAACCTGAAGGGGTCGCAAACATCGTAATAAAACCAGTCGTGCCTCCTACTAACGCACTCCAACACGGATCAGGTCTCTACCAACATAAGGTCGCAGGACAATACAGCCAACTCGAAGCGCATTGCAACCTGAGTACGAGCCTAGTCAACACCAACACGAACGCCAGTACAACCTTCTACATGCCCTACAACCCTAAGCGCACTCAAATTCGAGGAGACATTAAATGCCTCCATGACTTAAGCTACAGAGATCGCATCAAAGCACTCTCTACTCTACAATCCCTCTACAACGAGACGGCAACCAATGTCATCCACAAGTTCAAACTCTAATCAGAGCACATACAAGCCGATGACCTATCTGGTCACCCCTCGCTCACTGGCGGCGACATAGTCTCTGACAACCGCAGTCAATCCACTCGCATCAGAGAGCCCCTCTAGGGCGTCGGCAAGGTTCTTATCCTTTTTAAGGAAGAGAGCCTTGTATGCTTTCTTGACCTCCTTGACTTGTTCATCGGTAAAACCCCGACGCTGCATCCCTACAGAATTAAAGCCACGTACTGCGGCAGGCGTGCCATCAACGATCATGAATGGCGGTACATCTTGTACAATCTTAGTGCACCCTCCCACGATACTATGAGCTCCAACTCTACAGAACTGGTGCACACCAGCCAGTCCACTAATAATCGCATAGTCCTCGACAATGACATGCCCAGCGATCGTTCCATTATTAGAGAAGATCGTGTTATTCCCTACCTGACAGTCGTGAGCGACGTGTGAATAAGAGAGAAACAGGTTATCATGGCCGATCTTGGTCGGGATCTCCTTATCCGTGCTGCGATGAATAGTCGTATTCTCACGGAAGACATTTCGATCGCCAATGACTAATGAGGTAGGCTCTCCATCGTACTTAAGATCTTGAGTCTTCCCCCCTATCGCTGAGAATGGAAAGAATTCGCACTCCTGCCCGATGGTCGTTAACCCATCGATCACCACATGAGAGTGCAGCTTACACCCATCACCAATCGTCACCCCAGCATTGATCACACAATAGGGTCCAATCTCGACATTTCTGCCAATAGTAGCCTCAGAAGAGATGATAGCGGTCTCATGAATCATAATGAAGACACCTTTTAGGGACGAATTTCTGGTTGTAAAGCGTGCAAATGTGACATTTGCGGAAACTTTTCGCTTTTTTAATGAAGCGCATGCTTGACGCTAGGCCAGATTACCTCCACGTTGCCCCACCAGAACAATTATTAAAGTAATGGCAGCTAAAATCTACACAGACGCAGACGCGAATCTCGATGCGGTTAAGTCACGCAAGCTCGCGATCATCGGTTTCGGTTCACAAGGACACGCACACGCTCTTAACCTCAAGGACAGCGGATGTGAAGTGATCATCGGTCTCCACGCTACCTCTAAGTCACGTGAAGTTGCTTCAAAACTTGGTTTCCAAGTAATGGACGTAGCAGAAGCAGTAACAGCTTCAGACGTGATCATGGTTGCTACTCCTGACACAGTTATCCCAGCTCTCTACGAAAAAGACATCGCTCCAAACCTCTCAGCAGGTAAGACACTCTTCTTCGCTCACGGCTTCGCAGTACACTACGGATTCGTTACACCTCCAGAGGACGTAAACGTTGCACTCGTTGCTCCAAAGGGTCCTGGTCACACAGTACGTAGCCAGTTCACACAAGGAAAAGGTGTTCCAGGTCTCGTTGCTATCCACCAAGATGCAACAGGTGAAACACTCGAGATCGCTCTCGGATGGGCTAAAGGTCTCGGATGTACACGTGGTGGTGTATTCGAAACAAACTTCCGTGAGGAAACAAACACAGACCTCTTCGGTGAGCAAGTTGTTCTCTGTGGTGGTGCATCTGCACTTGTTAAGGCTGGTTTCGAAACTCTCGTTGAAGCTGGATACCAACCTGAAATGGCATACTTCGAGTGTCTTCACGAGCTTAAGCTCATCGTTGACCTCATGATCGAGTCAGGTATCGCAGGTATGCGCTTCTCTATCTCAGAAACAGCTGAGTGGGGTGACGTATCAGTAGGACCTAAGATCATCGACGCATCTGTAAAAGAGCGTATGAAAGAGCAGCTTAAGGCTATTGAAGAAGGTGAATTCGCTCGTGAGTGGATGGCTGAGTACGAAGGTGGATACCAGAAGTTCAGCAAGATCCGTGAAGAGGAAGCTGCACACCAAATCGAAGAAGTTGGTACACGTCTCCGCTCAATGATGAGCTGGCACGGTGGTGAGAAGACAGTAAAAGCTGGCATGAGCCAAGCTGACTACGTCTCAGGCACTAAGTAATTCTACTTACTTCTCTCATATCAAAAGCCTCACTGATGATTCAGTGAGGCTTTTTTTGTGCCCACGCTCCCACTTTCTGAGAAAAGATCGCAAATTCATATAGAAGCCCCCTCTAGCTATCATACTGTCATAGTAAATCAGCAACAAGATTGGCACACACAACAATGACCTAGTTTAATATCCTTTTACCTAAAAAAGTTCAAAAGGTGTTCAACTCTAGGCTTAGGAAGCACACTTATATTACAACCCCATTACACTAAATACTCATATACACTTTATGAAAAAAACCGCCCTTCTACTAGCAGCTCTAGCGACCTCATCGCAGGCCCTAGACCTCTACGTAAGCCCGACAGGCAACGACTCCCAGAGTGGAGAACAATCATCCCCTCTCGCTACCATTGCTAAAGCGAAAGAAAAGGCACGTCCGTTTCTAGGAAAGGAAACAGTCAATATCAATCTCGAGGACGGCATCTACTACCTCGCTGATACGCTCAAATTCTCCCCAGAGGATTCTGGCTCTGCCGAGTTCCCATTTACGATCAAAGCACTCAATGAGGGACAAGCCGTCCTCAGTGGTGGTTCTGCTCTGAACCTAGACTGGAGTGAATACCAGAACGGTATCTTCCAAGCAAAGACCCCAGAGGGGCTCAAGATCGACCAACTTTTCATCGAAGGGACGAACCAGCGTATGGCTCGCTACCCTAACTATGATGCGAGCAAAAAAGCAGAACCATACCAAGGATACTCTCCTGACGCCTTCTCAAAAGAAAAAGCCGCAGGTTGGGCAGACCCGACCGGTGCCTACATTCATGCGATGCACAGAGGACAATGGGGTGGATACCACTTCATCATCACCGGTAAAGATGCTGCAGGAGAAGTAACATACGAAGGCGGATGGCAGAACAACCGCCGCTCATCTATCCACGAAGAATACCGCATGGTCGAGAACATCTTCGAAGAGCTCGACGCACCAGGAGAGTGGTACCATAACGCGAAGACAAGCACTCTCTACTACATGCCAACAGAGGGAATCGACCTCTCTAGTGCTAAGGTAGAAGTCGTACGCCTGCCTCACCTCATCGAGTTCAATGGCTCAGAGGAGAATACCGTCTCACACATCACGCTCAGTGGTGTCACCGTGCGCCATGCTGCTCGTACCTTTATGGATACTAAGGAGCAAATGGTGCGCTCAGACTGGACGATCTACCGTGGTGGTGCCATCTTCCTGACCGGTACTGAACACATCTCCATCCTCGACTCAGAGTTCGACCAAGTAGGTGGTAACGCAGTCTTCGTCAGCAACTACAACAGGAACGCACTCGTCAAGGGATGTCACATTCACCACACCGGTGCGAGTGGAGTCTGCTTCGTCGGTGATCCAGAAGCTCTGTATAACCCACTCTTCGAGTACGGCGAGAAGAACGACCTCTCCAAGATCGACCTCACCAAAGGACCAAAGACGAATAACTACCCGATGGACTGTGAGGTGGCAGACTGTCTCATCACCAATATTGGTACCGTAGAGAGACAACCTGCGGGTATCCAAATCGAGATGGCAGCCAAAATCACTGCACGTGACTGCTCTATCTATGATACCGCCCGTGCCGGGATTAACATCGGTGATGGTGCCTTTGGTGGCCACCTCATCGAGCGTCTCGATGTCTTCGATACCGTATTAGAGACACACGACCACGGTTCCTTCAATTCATGGGGACGTGACCGTTACTGGAGACACGATCACCTCACCGCCTCACAACAGGCTGTTGATGCGAACCCAGAGCTCCCATTCCTAGACGCGATCTACACGACTACCATTCGTGACAGTCGTTGGCGCTGTGACCACGGTTGGGACATCGACCTCGATGATGGATCGACGAACTACGATATCTATAACAACCTCATGATCAGAGGTGGCCTCAAGCTCCGTGAAGGATTCCGTCGTAAGGCATGGAACAACATTATCCTCAATAACGGACTCAGTTCACACGTATGGTTCAACAACAGTAAGGATAGCGTTACTGGTAACATCATGGCTCGATGCAACAACCCATATGTAGTAGGTGACGTAGACGTAAGCCACCTCGTCGATAAGAACTTCTACTACCAAGCAGACCAAGCATCTCTCGAGCGCGTTCAAAATAAGAGTAACTGGGACCACAACTCTCTCTTCGGTGACGCCATGTTCGTTGATCCAGAGAACGGTGACTTCCGTATCAAAGAAGGATCTCCAGCATTCGAAATCGGGTTCAAGAACTTCCCAATGGACCAGTTCGGTGTGAAGAAGCCATCACTCAAGGCGATCGCAAGAACACCTGAGATCCCGTACAGCAACCCTAAGAAACAAGCTGCTAGCTCAGTTCAACCAGCAAAACCACTCAGCATCACATGGCTTGGCGGAACACTCACAGCCCTCAAAGGGGAAGAGTTCTCTGCATACGGCGTTAAGAAAAAGGACGGTGGTGTTGCCATCCGCGGACTCAAAGAGGGCGCTACTGCACTAAAGTATGGTATTCAGGATAATGACCTCGTACAGGGCATCAATGGTAAGAAAGTCTCTACCGTAGAACAGTTCATCGCAGCTGTCGCTAACCCAGAGGCTAAGACCCTCGAGTTAAAGCTCGTGCGTAACCAACAAGCAGCTAGTGCTACGGTCCCAGTTAAGACAATAACCGAATACGAAACCATCTTCTCACAGAAGAGCTTCACTCACCCATCCATCGACACCTCTAAGAAGGTCGTAGCAAACATCAACCTCGCAAATAGTGGCGCAGACACCCTTACCGATGGCAAGCTTGCCGACGACTTTGGCGCCGTCTTCAGCAATGGAGTAACCGAAGGAATGTTCCGTATGGATCTTGGTAAGGTCTCAAACGTACAATCCATTACCTCTTGGGCCTTCAAGAAGGGATCGTCACGTGGCGACCAAAAGATTACCATCTTTGCCAGTGCAGCTGATAAACCAGGCTGGGATCTCACTAAGTATGAAGAACTAGGCCTCATCGACACCTCTAACCAAGATAACCTTAACTTCTCCCAGGCGACCCTCAAGAGCAGCAATAGTAAGTCCCTAGGGCAATACCGCTGGATCCTCTGGAAGGCATACCCAATCTCTCCAGTAGGTGAAAACACCTCATTCCAAGAGTTTGCGGTAGAGACTAAGTAATTACCCCTCTGCATCACCACAATAGGCCCTGCCAGCTTCACTGCTGCAGGGCTTATTTGCTTTCAGCCTTTAACGAATAGGCCTTATCCCAATCACAACTATTACAACGTAACACCCTCTCCTTGGGTAAATTTGCCACCACCACCTCTACCAGCATTACTGGTATCACGATCATAGCAACCATCAATGCGCCAAAGTGCCCTCCCGATACGTTATGACCTAACACACCTAACCCTGCGGTGAATGAAAGACTCCATAACACGATAATAATCAGCATCTGATGATTGAGAACAAACTCAGCCCAGCCCTTGTACTGCGTGACCAACGAACCAGCCGCAAAAAATGTCCGTCCACAACAAGGACAATTCTGAGGCATGTATGACGGTATTCTTCCTAACACTCCTTTTTCGCGCACATTATTCACGCATCTCAAACTAGCCTTTGAACCCGATACTATCTATTACAATAAGTGATCAAAAAAATAATCACTATTTTACAAATGTAGCTTGACGAATAAAAATCGTTATGCATAATGCTTCTCCACTAAACGCGTTCGTAGCTCAATTGGATAGAGCACCTGATTACGGCTCAGGAGGTTTGGGGTTCGACTCCCTACGAACGTGCCACTATATCCCGCTTCACTTAATTGTGATAGCGGGATTCTTTTTTATATAGCATCCTCAAAGGAGGCTATACGAATGGTCACTAATTTTTTAAATGTAGCTTGACCTACATCAATCGCTATGCATAATGCCCTTCCATTAAACGCGTTCGTAGCTCAATTGGATAGAGCACCTGATTACGGCTCAGGAGGTTTGGGGTTCGACTCCCTACGAACGTGCCACTATATCCCGCTTCACTTAATTGTGATAGCGGGATTCTTTTTTCCTCCTACGGAGTATTGATCACAAGGCGCCCACCCTTCTCGGTAATACCATCACGAATGGAAACCAGTTTTTTTCACAGGCCACTCACCTCTTTCCAATAAATAATCTTCGCCACGGCCTCTGACAAAACAGGACAGATGCGACAATGTAATCCCACTCAGTGAATAGTAAAAACAAAAATCTCCTCTCTGAGAAAATCTAAACAGGCTTGTAAGCCAGCAAATCAGAATAAGTTCTTGTTATTATGCCATATTTACGATCACTATAGGCTCAAACAGACTTTTCTAAATTACAACTACCTCCTATTATGTTACTTAATTGCCCTCACTGCCC
>WTJZ01000302.1:0-1245 GCA_011524615.1 Akkermansiaceae bacterium
GGGAGGATCTGTCCGCCTGCGTTGTGAATTTCTTCTAAGGCGGCGGTCGTGTCGCCGGGTTGGAGGTCGACGCCTCTGCAGGCGTCTGTGAGAATGGTGGTTTGGTAGCCGAGGCGGAGGGCGTCGAGGGCGGTGAATTTGACGCAGTAGTCTGTGGCTACGCCGACGATGTGCACGGCGGTGATCTGATGGTTTTGGAGATATTCGTGGAGGCCGGTGGCTTGTCTCTGTCCATTATCGAAGAATCCGCTGTAGCTATCTACGGTGGGATCGGTGCCCTTTTGGACGACGGCGTCGATCGCTCCGAGATCGAGAGTCTCGGCAAACTCTGCCCCGACGGTTCCTTGGACGCAGTGGGTAGGCCAAAGAGTTTGAGGCAGCCCGTGTAGATCGATACAGTCGCCTACTTTGTGCGGTGTGGTGGCAAAGCTCCCGTGGTCGGCAGGGTGCCAGTCTTGGGTCGCCACGACGAGGTCATACGCGGGTATGAGGGCATTGATGGTAGGGATGATGAGGTCGCCCTCTGGGACTGCGAGGGCGCCGCCTGGGAGGAAGTCGTTTTGGATATCAATGATGATGAGAGCGGTCATGGGGAGGGGTGTTAAGGTTCTTCGTAGGTTTGGGAGAAGATGTCGGGCTTACAGGCGTGGAACTCATTTGCTACACCTCGGATGATGTAGTCGCCCTCGGTGGCGATGTGGATGACGCGGCGGTCATGTCCGTCCTCGAGGGTGAGGAGTTCTAGTTCGGCAGGTAAGCCTGGAGGGTGTGTGATGCGACCGAGGGCGTGGCCGCAGAATGAGAGGAACTCTGAAGTGAGAGGGAGGGTGAATTGGCAGGCTTCGATAAGAACTGGACGACGGCGGTAGGTCCGGCTCATAGCTCGAAGTTGATGCCTTGTTCCGTAAGGGATTGGTATGCGGATTGGTCGAAGCGATAGAGACGGGCAGCTCGATGTTTGACATCCTGTTGGATCTCATCGGTTTCTTCTAGGACACCGAGTTTCTGGACCTTTTTACGGAAGTTACGCTTATCGATCACAGTACCGAGGATGCGCTCGTAGAGCTTTTGGAGCTCGGTGAGGGTGAACTTCTCGGGCAAGAGCTCGAATCCAATCGGTTGGTAGCGGACCTTACCCTTGAGGCGTTCTTGGGCTGCCTCTAGGATGATCTCGTGATCAAAGGCGAGCGCGGGGAGGTCTTCTAGAGAAAACCAAGCGGCATGATCAGCATCTGTGTCAGCGGT
>WTJZ01000302.1:1345-4134 GCA_011524615.1 Akkermansiaceae bacterium
CGTTTAATCAAGAGGACCTTGAGGTCCTCATCATCGAGGCCAAAGACGACACAGTCAGTGGTCAGGGCGGGGCGAGCGTATTCGTAGGTAAACATAATGAGATTAGGTCTGTATATCTAATTAGTGTCTATGTAACACTATGTAAAGAGTTAAATGTGTCTTTTTGACACTATGTCTATTTGGCAGAGAAAAACACGGATTAATGAGGGCGAGAAAAGAGGGGGAATATGAATGAGTATAGGGGAGAAAGAGGTGAGATTGTCGAAATCTGTTTTTTATGCCCGCATTCATGATGAGTATTTATGCGATTTGGGTGATCTTTATAAAAGTTGGCATCGTGGTTGCTAGAATAAGGCATGGAAGTTGACGATTTTATTGCAAGTTTACTCCTGACGAAGGCGTCAGTAGAGTTCCAAGAAGAAGAGCAGGCCCCTAAGCAGGTCCAAAACCCGCGGACAAAGGCGCAGTACAATAGGCTCAGGCAGAAGGCTGTCTTCTGTAAGGCGCCTAAGAGTCAGAAGGCCTTTCTCTACGAGCGACCGATGTCTGAGGTGGCTTAATGAAGCCAGCGCCCGCTGTTAACTATAGAGTAGTAACTAGAGATGTCTCACAGGGAGTCATCATCACTCATCTCATGCCCACGGTGATTTATATCGGTGGGAGAAAAACTAAACAAACAGGCTTGTCGTCTAAGCTCTCTAGGGTAAAGAGAGAGTATGGATCTACAAGAGACTTTAGATAAACTCATCGCAGGGACAGACACCTGTATTTCTCGCAAGGATTTAGAAGAGAAGCTCAAGCTGGGACGTCCTCTGAGAGTGAAGCTCGGGGTGGATCCTACCGCTCCTGACATTCACTTTGGTCACACTGTGGCGATGCAGAAGCTGCGTCAGTTCCAAGACCTAGGGCATCAGGCGGTCTTAATTATCGGAGACTTTACTGCGATGATCGGTGACCCGACAGGGAAGTCGTCTACACGTCCCCCTCTCACACGAGAAGAAGTTCTCGCCAATGCGGAGACGTATAAGGAGCAGGCGTTCAAGATTCTCGATCGTGAGAAGACAGAGGTCGTGTATAATGGTACGTGGTTCAATGAGATGACGTACGCAGAGGTACTGAAGCTTAACACCAGAGCGACAATGCAGCAGATGCTCCAGCGCGAGGACTTCAAGACTCGTGTAGAGAATGGGCAAGAAGTTCGACTCCACGAGCTGCAGTATCCTATTATGCAAGGATGGGACTCAGTGATGGTGCGTGCGGATGTCGAGCTCGGCGGAACGGATCAGCGCTTTAACAACCTCGTGGGGAGAGATCTGCAGAAGCAGGAGGGGATGGAGCAACAGGTAGTGATGCTCGTACCAATCCTCGAGGGGTTAGATGGTGTGAAGAAGATGTCTAAGTCGCTTAACAACTACATCGGAGTCTCTGATGCGCCTAATGAGATGTTTGATAAGATCATGCACATCTCTGATACGCTCATGGATCGCTATTATCTCCTCCTCCTCGGAGAAGAGCGTGATGCCAATGAAGATCCACGAATCAGTAAGAAGAATCTCGCTCTCCGTCTGACGGCTCGCTTCCATAGTATGG
This sequence comes from Akkermansiaceae bacterium, assembly GCA_011524615.1. Classification (GTDB taxonomy): domain Bacteria; phylum Verrucomicrobiota; class Verrucomicrobiia; order Verrucomicrobiales; family Akkermansiaceae; genus WTJZ01. The sequence goes on from WTJZ01000302.1 coordinate 2,936, forward strand.
AAGAGGCAGAGGCGGCTCAAAAGGTCTCAGCGGAGAAGACCTCTGGTAATATCTCGGCGGGAGCTAAAGAGGTCTCGCTGAGTGTTCTCTCGGACGGTGCAAACCTCGCGCAGCAGGTGCAAGCAGTCTTCGCAGAATTAGGTCAAGAGAAGTCTCTTGGCACGATTAGGAAGCAGTTGATCCTACCTGGTGCGATCCAATACAATGGGGAGAAGGTTATTGATCCGAACATGGTTCCGGAGTTCAAGGAGGGAGATATTCTCCGTCTCTCTAAGAAGCTGACAGCTAAGTTCGTCTAAGAAGAGCTGTGATGAGCTCGGTGGTTGAACCGAGCATTATTCACCCCCTCGTAGTGAGGGGGCTTCCCACACCTTGGCGAGAGTATGGAACTCGCCGTTCTCTCCAAAGCGGTCGATGTGTGGTGGTAACGCTGCCATACTTGCACGAGAGAATAGAGTACCGACGGTGAGATAAGGTTCTGCAGGTTCGGTCACGGCACTGATGACGCAAGGGACTCCTGAGATCTCTAGTCGCGTCAGGAGTTCATCGTATTCGGCATGCCAGAGAGGGAACTGGAGTGGGTACTGTAGGGGAGCGAAGTTCTGTTCTCGCCATGACCTAATATGTTCGAGGTGGAGGTCGCCAAAAACGAGGCTTGAGATCTGAGGGACGAGTTCGAGGGCTGGATAGACGAGGTCATTGAACTCTACGTGAGGTTGGAGAGGCACTCCGATCAGAGATAGGCCCAAATGGGAGGCCTGCTGGATGACTTGGTCGATGTGATGGTCTTGGTTCGCGATGATCCCAGTCTGAGAGTCGTAGGTGGTTAAGAGAACAGTCGGTGTCTCGGTAGTCGCCAGAGTGAGATAGGTAAGGAAGCTATCCTTTCCTCCACTCCAGAAGAGGATGTCGGATGGTTCTGTCGGGAGGGGCGTGGATGTTAAGAGGGTCGGGCGACGCGCCATCCGTACCCGCCTAGAGAGAGGAATCTTATTATGCGCGTAGGGGCAGTGGCGGCACCCACATCCACAGCAGGATCCTCGCTTGCGGAGTCCGACTTCCGTGAAGACTTGGAAGCCGGTCTCTGGATCGAGATAGGTGTCATCACCAGCGGAGCAGGCTTGTTGGTGGAGGGAGGTGATCATAGGGGAGCTATCTGTGATGGAGCAAGAGGCGTCAATAGCGAACCACAGATGGAC
>WTJZ01000302.1:4234-11321 GCA_011524615.1 Akkermansiaceae bacterium
AACCACAGATGGACACGGATATACACAGATATTTGGGAATGGTAGCTTACTGTTTATTATCGGTGAATATCGATTGTGACGAGCAGGGGGCTAGAACGTATACGTGGTTAATATCAATGTGGCTGAGTTCATCTGTGGTTTGTTAGAGAGCTCTAGGGATGAGATTTTCGCTTGAAGGGGGGCTATTCTATGCGAGCGGTATAAGATGAAACGAATCTTGGGGATAGATCTAGCATGGGGGGAGAAGATGCCCGATGCGGTGGCGGTGATCGACTGGTGTAAAGAGTCGGGACGGGTCGTGATCGGGGGCTATCAGTATGCGCATGGTGATGAGGCCTTGAGATTGTATCTGAAGTCTCAGGATGCGGAGATCTTAGCCGTAGATGCACCAACGATCTGTCATAATGAGACTGGGGCTCGTCCAGTAGATAAGGAGTGTAGCCGCCTGTTTCGTGATCATGAGGCGGGGTGTCATCCGGTGAACTTGAGGCTCTGTCAGCGTCCGATCCGAGTGGCAGAGATGTGTCGTGCTCTAGGGTATCATCAGCACTGGAGTCTGCAGGAGCGAGCGATGATAGAGGTCTTTCCGCACCCTGCAATGGTGCGCTGGTTTGCGCTAGAGAAGACGATCAAGTATAAGAAGGGGCGTGTGAGCGCGAAGAAGGTCGAGTTTGCTCGCTATCAACAGTGCTTATCCGATTGGCTCCACGTGCACTGGCCGACGGCGGAGTGGTCTGAGCGCTTCTCCCAAGTGATGCAGGAGCCGTGGAGTAAGAGAACGGAAGATCTTCTAGATGCCTATTTCTGTGCCTTGATCGGGCTATGGCATCTGGCCTATCAGGGGAAGAGGAGTCAGGTACTAGGGGATGAACAGAGTGGGTTCATTGTCATCCCGATAGGGAGTTAGACGGGCTTACCTACGTGGGCGATGTATTCTGAGACCGCCTTCTTGGTCGCCTCCGCGACCTCTGCACGAGGGGTCGCAAATGGTGGCACGAACCATGGGTATGAGCCAACTAGGTCCGTGATGACGGCGACCTCTCCATCACAGGTGGTGCGGCCGCATCCGATGCCGATGGTGGGGATATTGATCGAATCGGTGATGTGTTGCGCCGTCTTGGCCACGACACTCTCGAGAATAATGGCTGTGCAACCGATGACCTCTAGGCATTTGGCAGAGGCGAGGAGGGACATCGCTTGTTCCTCGGTCTTGCCCTTCTTCTTATAGCCACCCTCTTCTACTACAGATTGGGGGAGCATGCCGAGGTGGCCGATGACTGGGATACCTGCCTTGATGATAGCCTCGATCTCCGCCTGCTTTTCTACACCACCTTCTAGTTTTACCGCCTGTGCTCCAGCTGCGACGAGTGCTTGAGCGGTCTGGAGAGCTTGCTCTGGGGTATTGTAGGTATTGTATGGCAGGTCCCCTAGGATGAGCGCGTTCTGCGCACCTCTCGCAACAGCTGAGATGTGATGCGTCATATGGTCGAGTGTAACGTGGGTGGTGTCTGGGTAGCCCAGCACTACCATCCCTAGAGAGTCCCCGACGAGAAGGATGTCTACCGCGGATTCATCCAGGAGGCGGGCGGTAGGGTAATCATAAGCCGTGAGTGCTGAGATAGGCTGAGCGCCGTTACGCACCTTGCGAGACTTAAGAGAAGAGGTAATCATACGGCACTTATAAGGCAGAATCCGAGGGCGGGAAGGAAAAATACCTCCTTTCTGTAGGATTACCAGCTGGCCTGAATGAGGGTTAAGGGTGGTTCACCACTGTCGAGATGCTTGAGGTGATCATCGATGATCACGATATCGCCAGGGAGGGTGTGGTAGGGGCGAATGTCAGAAAGTGGTTTGAGCACGAAGAGTCGCTTAAGCATTCGCGGGTGAGGGATCTCTAAGTCAGGGGTGTCTAACCGCTCTTCACCAAAGTAGAGGATATCGAGATCGATAGGGCGAGGGGCATGTCGCTCACCAGTACGACTATCGAGGAGCCGACCGAAGTCTTTTTCAATTTGCTTACAGCTCTGGAGGAGATCCTCAGGAGTTCCCTCATACTCGATAATGACAACCGTATTAAAGAAGTCTGGGGAGTCATCCTTGCAATCTACAGGGGCGGATTGATAGATGGGTGCCTGGGTGAGGGAGGAACCCGGGGAGCTGAGTGAGGCGAGGCGGTCTCTAGCCTCTTTCAGGAGGGAGACTCTGTTGCCTAAATTAGAGCCTAAGCTGATTGCTACTTCCATAATGCGATGTTGTTAGTCTATTAAAGTAGGGGCTATTTTTGTTAATACAATCAAAAAAGTGAAATGGAAGGGTGGAGAGGACGAGATAGGGAGGGATTGAGGGAAAAAAGTATTGCGCTTAGGGGAAACTCTGACAGATCTTGAGCATATGGCACGTTTTTCAGGAAAAGTAGCAGTAGTGACCGGCGCTGGACGCGGCATCGGTCTAGAGATCGCGAAGGCGTTCGCGGCAGAAGGCGCGAAGGTAGCAGTAATCAGCCGTAGTGAAGGCAGCTGTGGATCAGCTGCCAAGGCGATCAATGACCTCTACCCAGAGGCGTCTAAGGCATATGCAGTTGACGTTGCAGACTTCGACGCGGTGACAGAGGTAGCAAAGTCTATCACCGCTGAGCTCGGTGCTCCTAACATTCTCGTGAACAATGCGGGTGTGACACGTGACGGTCTCATGCTCCGTATGAAGACAGAGGACTGGGATGATGTACTGAACACAAACCTAAAAGGAGCATTCCACACCGTGAAGGCGTTCCAAAAGTCTCTCATGAAGGCTGAAGATGCACGTATCATCAACATCGCATCTGTGATCGGACTCATGGGTAACGCTGGGCAGGCAAACTACGCAGCGTCTAAGGCTGGCCTCATCGGCTTCACTAAGTCTATTGCTCGTGAACTCGCAGGTCGTGCGGTAACCGCAAACGCGATTGCTCCAGGCTTCATCAAAACAGACATGACAGACGCTCTCGGTGAGCAAGTCGTGAACGATATTCTTGCTAAGATTCCATTGAAGGAATTTGGTAGCGTAGAGGATGTCACATCACTCGTAACATTCCTCGCTAGTGCTGAGGCTCGCTACATCACAGGCCAAGTACTTGCAGTCGATGGTGGTATGACCATGCACTAAGACTACTAGTGAGGAGACATTAACTCCTCACGGAATGAATAAAAAAAAGCACGGGCTGTGAGCTCGTGCTTTTTTAGTAAACTTTAGGCGAGTCCTGTTGCCTTGCGGATACGGTCGAGTACTCCAGTAGCGTGCTCTCGGGCCTTTTCTGCACCTGCGGCGAGAATGGAGTCGATCTGACCCGGGTCCTTCTCTAATTCCTCTCGTTTAGCACGCATTGGTTCGAAGTGATCCCAGTACGCATCAAAGAGGCGTTGCTTGAAGTCGCCATAGCCGTAACCTCCGGCCTCGAAGTCTGCTACCATTTGGGCGATCTCAGGCTCCTCAGCAAAGAGCTTATAGAGGGCAATAATATTGGATCCCTCGACAGGTTTCGGATCCTCTACCGCAGTGGTGTCGGTGACGATCTTCATGATGGTCTTGCGAGTGGCTTTTTTCGCTCCGAACATTGGGATGGTATTCCCGTAGCTCTTACTCATTTTTTGCCCATCGATACCTGGAACCTTGGCGATAGATTCACGGATACGTGGCTCAGGCAGGGTGAGAATTCCTTCACCATAGACTTCATTAATCTTGCCGACGAGGTCGCGAGTGACCTCTAGGTGTTGCTTTTGGTCCTCTCCTACAGGTACGACATTGGCATCATACAGGAGGATATCAGCAGCCATGAGGACAGGGTAGGCAAAGAGGCCGTGGTTGGCGGAGATTCCCTTAGCGACCTTATCCTTATATGAATGGCAGCGTTCGAGGAGGCCCATAGGGCATACGACGGACAGAATCCAGGCGAGTTCATGGACTTCTGGGATTGCAGATTGGCGGAAGAAGGTCGCTTTCTCAGGGTCGAGTCCACAGGCTAGGAAGTCGATAGCGAGATCACGTACATTCTCGGACAGAGCTTTTGGGTCTTGAGTGCTCGTCATCGCATGGTAGTCGGCGATGAAGTAGAAGGCGTCGCCTTCGTCTTGGAGTTGGATCGCAGGCTGGATGGCTCCGAAGTAGTTTCCAATGTGGAGCTTACCACTTGGTTGAAGTCCTGTTAGAATACGCATATCACGTTATTGCGCTAGTGAGGGGAGGAGGTCAACGACAACTAGGAGAATTTTCTAGAGCAGTGATTACAGTCTACGGCTGGAGTGAGATTTTTTGGGAAAGCGGTTGCAGACGGTCAGCATGGATTTAGCTTAATCAAGATGAACAAAACGTATTGCTCTGGATCGATCTGCCGAACTCAACCGTGGATGAGAGGAGCTCTGGTACTCTGTTCAATCGTAGGGTTAGTGTTCTCGGTGTGGGCGATCTGTTGGCCAGAGGTTTGGATCTCTAGTGCAGGGATCGCAGGTGGAGATTACCGGGAGATGTGGATGACGGTGGGGATGCTCAACGGGATGTTAAGTATCGGTCTCTTACTCGCGAGTAATAACCCTATTAGACATTGGCCGAATGTATTGGTGGTCGCGTTAGCGAAAACTGGTGCGTTCATAGGCTTTAGTTGGGCTGTATGGCGAGGGGTCTTTCCGATACAAGCAGGATGGGCAATCTTGATCAATGATGTGATCTGGATTCCTATTCTGATTAAGGTCTTAGGTGCTGTCGCTCAGACCTATTTAGGGCAAGCTCCTTTTAGAGAGCAGCCCTATAGTATTGCCGAAGCTCTCGAGGTCTATGAGACGAATAGAGGGCAGAGTTTGAAGCAGTTAGCTTCTCAAGAGAGAGTGGTGGTCGTCTTTCTCCGTCATTTTGGGTGCACCTTTACCCGTCAGTTATTGAGAGAGTTAGATCAGCTCTCGCAGGAGTGTGAGACTCACAGAGCGCAACTGGTGCTCGTTCATATGCTACAGAATGGTCAGGAGCGCGAATACCTCAGTGCAGAATCTGTAATGAGAGTCTCAGATCCCTACTGTGAACTGTATCGCGCTTTTGGGCTTGGCAAAGGAGGCTTCTTGGAACTATTTGGTCCTCGAGTGCTACTGCATGGCCTCCTTGCATTAGTTAAGGGGTGTGGAGTAGGACATCTCGCAGGAGATGGATTGCAAATGCCTGGGGTGTTCTTACTCGAACGAGGTCAGGTCGTGAGTCAGCAAAAGGCACGATCGATCGCAGAATTACCCGATATGCAGAAACTCTTCGGGAGATAATAAAGAAAAAAGCGGGGTAGTTAATCCCGCTTTTTTTAGTCTAATTAGTCATAGGCACTTGAATAATCAGTGTGTTCCCTTAAGGTGCTTAAATAGTTGCAAAAAGGCGTCTTTTAGACAAGTAAAAACAACAAAAAATTCAGGTGTGATTTCATTGTTTATTTTTGCTGTATCGGAATAGTACTATGAGGGCGTTTATAGGGGCTTGAGAGGTGTGAAATACGTAAATTTATTGTCCTAATGCATTCAGATTGCATTATTTGTGAGGGTGGATGCCGAGTTGGAGACCTATAGAAGAGGCGTTTTGGTACGTTTATTAATTGAAATATCGATGGAGGCAGTCTTTGAAAGCAAAGAGGCTCCTGAGAATGAACTCAGGAGCCTCAAGTGCCTATGAATAATTAACTATATATGAATACGGGTAACTAATCCGTCTTCACTATTTAATATGCATCTGCGAGAGATGATTTGGACACTTGTTCAAAAAAAAGTGAACTTTTCTTAGTTGAGGCTTGGAGGCCGTCCCTATCTTAGGTGCGTAAGCCTGAGCGGGCATGGTGTGATAGGCTCAGAGCGATCATATTACAGCCAAGAGATCAAAAAGGAAAGAGGCCCCTGAGAATAAACTCAGGAGCCTCAAGTGCCTATGAATAATTAACTATATATGAATACGGGTAACTAATCCGTTATCACTAATTAGTATGCATCTGTGCGAGGCGATTTGGACACTTGTTCAAAAAAAAGTGAACTTTTCTATAATGGGCGTCATCAATTTGGGTGAGTGAGGTTTTGAGAGAGGGCGCGGTTGACTTAAGGCCGTCTGACCACGACTAAGAGATACAAAGCAAAGAGGCTCCTGAGAATGAACTCAGGAGCCTCAAGTGCCTATGAATAATTAACTTATAATAATGAATACGGGTAACTAATCCGCTGTTCATCTATAGTATGTTCTCGAGAGGGGGCTTTCGGGCACTCTAGTGAGAATTAATCGATTTATTTTGAGTGGATGGCTCTCATTCCAAGTCTAGTCAGCGTCTTGTTGGGGCTGACCGCATCTTACTGCTCATTGAGACTACCTTCATAGCAGTGCGTTAAATCTGAAAACCTTCCGATGTCTGAGTGCTCTCAGATTCCTTTGTAACAGAGGGGACACTCTATCTAGTACGTATGAATGAGTGGCTCATGAGGAGGAGCCTCGAAAATCGTTTTGGGGCAAAAGCAAAGAGACTCCTAAGCGTGAACCTAGGAGCCTCAAGTGCCTATGAATAATTAACTATATAATAAAGAGAGGGTAACTAATCCGCTCTTCATAATATAGTATGCATCCCAGAGGGTTAATTTGGACACTTTTGGGGTGATTAATGAAAAAAAGGTGTCTGTTCTTCTCGAAGCGCTTTGAAAAATAGGAATAATTTGGAGAACGTGCAGAGCAGGTCGTAACAGCGATTACAAAGATGAGGAAAAAAACGCAAAGAGACTCCTAAGCGCAAACCTAGGAGCCTCAAGTGCCTATGAATAATTAACTATATAATAAAGAGCAGGTAACTAATCCACTCTTCATAATATAGTATGCATCTCAGAGGGTGTGTTTGGACACTTTTGTGCAATTTAATGAAGAAAATGAAGATCTTTCGGGATTGGAGGTGTAAAAATGAGACTTTTTGTTACAAAAAGATCAATCTCAACTTTTCTTATCAGTAAAATGAGATTATTTTTGCGGGATGAGGCGCCTATACGCAAAGAGGCTCCTAAGCGCGAACTTAGGAGCCTCAAGTGCCTATGAATAATTAACTATATAATAAAGAGCAGGT
>WTJZ01000302.1:11421-32460 GCA_011524615.1 Akkermansiaceae bacterium
ATTAACTATATAATAAAGAGCAGGTAACTAATCCGCTCTTCATAATATAGTATGCATCACGAACGGTGAATTTGGACACTTTGAGGTGAAATTGTCGAAATTTAGTCGTGCGGTATCCTAAACGTGCTTTTGAGTATTTCTTTTTGCGACATTTGTTGCTGGTGTCACAGAGCTTCTCGTGGGGCAGGAGAGTTACTTGCTAGCATTCAGTTCTGTAAAAGAGAGAGGCTGCTGGGGGGGACCCAGCAGCCTCAAGTGCCTATGAATAATAACTGTAAGTGGACCACGTATTAACAGTGGTCTCTATACATAATGTATGCGCCTCAGTCAGGAAGTTGTACAAATTTGTTGATTAGGTGAGTGAAGGGGGGAACTGACACTTCTAGAGCTCTACGGTTTCGATTTCTTGACCTTCGGTATTGATGAGGTGGAAAGTTACTGCTGGTGTGTCTGGTGTCGTGGTATCGAACTCTAGTTCGCCATAGGCCCATGTGCCGGCTCCAGGGTAGGCAAAGAGTTGGGTAGACTGGTCCTGAGCCTTTCCACCTCCTGGAACGCCTCCCAGTGTTCCTACACCGAATTCAGTATAGGTCTTACCATTTGGTCGTTTGATCCCAAAGGCGTGAGCACCATGACGATCGCCGGAGAAGAGTAGAATCTTGGAGTGAGACTTTTGATCTAATGCGGAGAGTATTTCCTCTAATCCCTGTGTATCCCAGGTGCCCCAACTGTCCTTACCATTAGAGATATAGTTCGTCCACATGGTGCCACTACTGATGATGAGATAGGGAGAGGTAGATTCTTGAATTGCTTTGAGAGCCCACTGTGATTGCTCTTCTCCAAGGAAGGAGTGCAGTTCACCTCGTTTTTCGTTAATACGACAAGAGCGCGTATCTAGCATGATGATGTGTGCTGGACCGATCTGGGTCTGAAAGTAGATTCCCTCGCGGTTGAGCTGACGTTCAGGGTTGTTCCACATACGTTTCCAGTTGCTGCGCAGAGCTTTTACATCGATGGGGTTATTTGGATTGCCTGCGTAGAGGCCACCAGAGTCGTTACCATAATAATCGTGATCGTCCCAAGAGGTATAACTTGGGATGTGAGCGGCAAATCGCTGCCACACAGGTGAGATGTCTCTGAGGAGGTAGTCGATATTACGCTCTGGGACAGAGCGTCTGCCATCGACTGCTAGATCACCTAAGAGGAGCATCCCAATGTTGCCTCTTGATTGAACCAAATCGAGGAGTTCGGGGCGGTGGAGGCCAATTTTATGAAAGTCAGCCCCTACTGCGAGTTTGTAAATTCCTTGGAAATCCTTTGGGGGAGCCGTGGTAAAGGCTCCGGAGGCTAGAATGGTCTCTGAGCCGGTGATAGATACGGTATAGGAATATTTGGTATTAGGGGTGAGCCCATCACAGAGCTGGTGATGGTGCGTGCTTCCTTTTTTAGAAGAATAGGTCTGTGTGAAGGATTGGGCCTCGTTAGTGACGGTGACGGATATCTTTTGATTGTGTGGGAACTGCATCCAGATCGAGACACTTTCTTCTGAAAGGTTACCGAGCATAGGGCCCCCCATGTGGATCCGATCGTAACGCTTGCAGATTTGGTCCAGAGCGCGACGAGAGTTGTTTCTGAGGATGGCATCGCGAGCTTCGATGTAAAATTGTTGTGTCGATTCTGGTTGTTCTTCAAATTGGTTTAGAATCTTTAGATCCGTGTGGATGGATCCGTGGTGGGCTTCGCCGAGCGAGACGCTTTTTGAGTCTGTCTTAGCATCGTGAGCAGAGGCGGCTAGAGAATATGTTGCAGAGAGCGTAATGATGGCTAAACTGCTTTTGATTAGATGGAGGTGCATGGTATTAGTGCTACTATACGACGGCTCGCGAGAGGAGAGAGTCACTTAGCTGTATAATATAAACATAATAGTCGGATAATGAAATATAATAAGGTGGTAATAACAGGTGGAAGCAGTGGAATAGGGTTAGAATTGGCTCACTTGTTGCAAGCGAATGGATGTCAAGTTGTAGTATTGTCACGCAGTGTGGGGCAGTTAGCCGAGGGGGTGCTGCATATTCCTACAGATCTTAGAGATCTAGGTAGTATTGAGGCGGCCTTTGACCAGTTAGGCAGTATCGACGCGTTAGTGAATAATGCGGGGATCGCCTATAAGTCTAGTATGATAGATGGAGACCTACGAGAGTGGGATGAGATGTGGGAAGTGAATGTGCGCGCACTGGGGTATTGTTCACAGCTAGCCTTGAGGGCCTTTCCTGATAGTGGCGGTCAGATCGTCAATGTGTCTAGTATGAGTGGTCATCGTGTCCCTCCATCAGGAGGGTTCTATTCTCCTACCAAGTTTGCGGTCAGAGCGATGAGTGAGGCTCTACGATTGGAGTTAAGAGCGAGAGGGAGTATGACGAGAATATCCTCCGTGTCACCTGGCTTTGTGGATACGCCGCTGCTTGACACTTACTTCAAGGGGAGGGAGGAGCAATTACAGCAGACTAAAGAGACTATTCAGATGCTACAGCCTGAAGACATTGCTCGACAGATTCTGCATATTTTGGAGACGCCTTTGGCGGTAGAGATTGGAGATATTGGGTTACGTAGTGTGGGGCAATCAGTCTGATGCGGGCGCTTTCATTAAAGAAAATGATTTTTTTACTGCCATTACTCGATGACCATGCTTACTAATGCGCTAGTATGACACGAGTCACCGATGTGAACATTACCAAGAACGAGCCTCTTTTCTCTCCAGAAGAGCTTTGTGCACAGATCCCGAAGACTGATGCTGAAAGAGAGTTTATCTCCACTGCTCGTCGTGAAGTTGCTGATTGTATCCATGGAAAGTCAGATAAGTTTCTCCTAATCGTAGGTCCATGTTCGATCCACGATACCGAGGCTGGACTAGAGTATGGTAAGAAGCTTGCCGCCCTAGCTGAAGAAGTGAAGGACAAGGTTCTCATCGTGATGCGCGTTTACTTTGAGAAGCCACGTACGACAGTAGGGTGGAAAGGTCTCATCATGGATCCTAGCCTAGATGGTTCAGATGACATTGCAGCAGGTCTTACTAAGGCTCGTGGATTCCTCAAGGAGATCGTCGATCTCGGACTCCCAACCGCAACGGAGTTATTGGACCCGATCACTCCGCAGTACATCGCTGACTACATCTGTTGGTCTGCGATCGGTGCTCGTACCTCAGAGTCTCAAACACACCGTCAAATGGCATCAGGCTTATCAATGCCTCTCGGCTTCAAGAATGCAACGAGCGGAGACCTTAAGGCGGCTACTAATGGTATCCTCGCAGCGAGTCAACCGCAGACCTTCCTAGGGGTGAGTCCTGATGGTCGTGCATCGGCGGTGACGACAGCAGGGAATCCAGACTGTCACCTCATCTTACGTGGTGGCGAGAATGGACCAAACCACACCTCGGAGTATGTGGAAGCTACTGCACAGGCTCTCGAAAAAGGGGGACGTCCAGGATGTGTCATGATTGACGCCTCACACGCGAACTGTGGTAAGGATGATAAGCAAATGCCTACAACATACAGAGAAATTTTAGAACAACGTGCTAATGGTGACAAGCGTGTCATCGGTGCGATGCTGGAGAGCTTCCTAGAAGCAGGAAACCAAAAGCTCAACAGCGGACTAGAAGGTTTAACCTACGGGCAGTCAATCACCGATAAATGTATCGATTGGGCGACTACTGAAGAGTTAGTTAGAGAGACCTACGCAGCTCTCTAAGATAAAAATAAATGGCAAACAACCGTTCCCTCGACTGAGGGGACACATATATACGCAAACAACATGAACTTCAGAGAAAAGAACACCAAGATCACCGCAAAGATCTCGGATAGAAAATGTGAACCAGCATTCCTTAAGGAACTTTACGAAGCTGGTCTTGATGTAGCATGGTTTAACACCGCACACCAAGACGAAGAAGGAACACTCTATGCAATCAACAAGGTACGTGAAGTATCTGACAAGATTGCGATTATGATCGATACAAAAGGACCAGAGGTTCGTACGATCAACTTTGACGATGAGCCACCAGCACTCAAGATTGGTGATAAGGTACGTCTTACGGGTAAAGTTGAACTCAATGATGTTCCTAACAAAGTTTACGCGGTAGATTACCCTAACTTCCACAACGAGATTCCACTCGGTAAGCAGATTCTCATCGATGATGGGTCTCTTGGTCTTACAGTAGAGGCGATCGAGAATGAAGCGATTGTCTGTAATGTTGATAACACAGGGATCATCAAGAAGCGTAAGAGTGTAAACGTTCCTAACACGCACATCGACCTTCCTACACTGACAGCTAAGGATACAGCGTTCCTCAAATTCTCTGCGGAGCAGAACGTTGACTTCATCGCACACTCATTCGTGCGTTCTAAGGAAGATGTATTCGCTGTTCGTAACGTGCTCGATGCACATGGTGGTCAAGGGATCAAGATCATTGCTAAGATCGAGAACCGTGAAGGTGTTGATAACATCGATGAGATTCTTGACTATGCTGATGGTGTGATGGTTGCTCGTGGTGACCTTGCAGTAGAGGTACCAGCGGCAGAAGTACCACTTCTTCAGAAGCGTATGATCGAGAGCGCGGCTAAGCGTGGTAAACTCTCATTCGTTGCAACGCAGATGCTTGATAGTATGATCGAGAACCCTCGCCCAACACGTGCAGAGGTTTCTGACATTGCTACTGCGATTCTTGATGGTGCGGACTCAACCTGTCTCAGTGGTGAAACCGCTTACGGTGACTACCCTGTAGAAGCAGTTCAGACGATGTCTAAGGTCTCTCTAGACCTGAAGAAGAACCGTGTGCACACGAACCCATACAACATCACGGATATCAAAGGTGCTACATCTCGTGAGTATTTCTTCGCTAAGAGTGCATTTGAGGCTGCAATCAACCTCGACGTAGAGGCGATTGTTGTTCCTACCGTTTCTGGTAAGACTGCTGAGCACATCTCTAGCTTCCGTTCTCGTAAGCCAATCTTCGCGTTCTCATACGATGATCGTGTGCTCCGTCAGTTAATGGCTAAGCACGCAGTACGTGTAGAGAAGATTGAAGAGATCATCCAAGACACAGACAAACTTGTTACTACCTGTGTGAAGTCTCTTATTGAATCAGGCGCAGTGAACGAAGACTCTATTCTTGCAGTTGTTGCGGGGACGACTTACCCAGCACCTAAGCGCTGTAGCTTCTTCGAGATCGGAGCAGCTAAGGATCTCATCAAAGACTAATTTTAGTCGTTTGAGATAAGCTCTAAAGCCGCACTACATGTGCGGCTTTTTGATATAAAGCGTTAGCATTAAGGCGTATGAAGGGGATGTCATTTCAACTTTTCCTAGGCGTTATCATGATAAGTCTCGTCCATGCAGAGCCCTTAAAGGTGTTTATCTGTGCTGGACAGAGTAATATGAAGGGGGTGCGAACGGAGCAAGCTCAGTTGCCGTCAGAGTTGGCGGAGCAAAGCGAAAATTTTGTCTTTGTTAAGAAGGGAAGCAAGCCAGGTGAATGGAGAGCGTTAACGGCTGAAAATAATCAAAGCAAAGGATTCGGCCCAGAATTAAGTTTCGCTAAAGAGATGTCTGCCTATTTAGGGGAGCCTATTGGGATCGTGAAGCACTCTGTAGGGGGGACACAGTTGGCAACACGTTGGAACCCTGATGGGGAGAGCTCTCTGTATCAAGTTTTACTCCAGAAGTTTCGCGACGCGCAACAGCAGAAGGAGATACAAGTCATCGGTATGATCTGGATGCAGGGGGAGGCTGATTCTAAGAATGTTAAACATGCGGCAGCATACAAGGAGAACCTAGAGCGCTTTGTGGCTCGTTCTCGACGTGACTTTAGTGAGATGCCGTTTATTGCTGGGCGAGTGAATCCACCTAAGAGCAAGAAGTACGTGGCTCCAGAGGTCGTGCGTGCTGCGCAGGAGACTGCAGCGATTCAACAATACGCTTACGTTAATTGTGATGAACTGACGAAGGTGGCAGATGGGGTACACTATGACACGACTGGAACGATAGAGCTAGGGAAGCTCTTCGCGCAAAAGATGATTGCACAGTTAGAGAATAGGGCTGATAAGTAAGTCGTGAAAGTTCTCAAAGTAAAATACGCTCTCTGGGCAAAGGATTGGCAACGTTGCCTTCATTTCTATCGCGATCTCTTTGATGGTGAAGTTACGCTAGCGATGGAGGTCTGGAGTGAGGTTGTGATTGAGAATGCCGTTATTGGAATTCATGGAGGAGGGGAAGGTAAGCGTACGTGGACGGGATTAAGCTTCCAAGTAGATGATCTCAGGGCTGCGATTGAGAAGATGAAGTCTCTGGGGGGAGACTTGACCTCAGAGCCTGTCGATACGGAAGAAGAACCCCTTCATTTAGCGATGTGTATCGATCCTGAGGGGAATGAGTTTATGATGACTTGCCCTAGGAAGAGGTAGAGCACGAGCTCGGTGCATAGTATGTATCTGAACCAGATACTGGTGGCGTACTTTTGACTGGAGGAAGTACGCTGAGTGTCTTCTCTGGCGCTTCCCAAAGAGGGCGATGCTTGGTATCTGGAATAATTTGGTGAGAGCTATTAGGGAAGTTGAATTCTGACGCTAGCGCTGTGAACTTGTGGTCATGCTCGCCAGTGATGAGTTGGACCGGACAACTGATTTGAGTTGATAACGTTCTGAAGTCCTGCTGCAGTCCCAGAGACCATATATTAAATGCTCTGGCCACTTGTGCGGAGCGGGGTTGTAAGAGGTGGCGGTCAGCCATATCGCTGGGGAGAGGCCCTAATACCTCTTGTTGATTCCATTCTGATAGGAAGTCAGTCCAGTCAAGTTGGTGCGCCTTGACGCTCCATTCAGCATCGTGAACCTGTCTACTGAGCCGCTCTGATGCACTAGCGAGACCTGGATGCACTGAGATGAGAGTCGCTCCTTGCCATAAGCTGGGAGCCGCGAGTAAGGCCTCTAGTGCGAGCCGACCGCCCATAGAGTAGGCGATTAAATAGGGGTTCGGGTCTTGTGCTGCGACTTCGGCAGCAAAGACGGCCCCGAACTTATCCATTGGGACCGAATCACAACAAAGATACCTCCAGAGATCGACCTTGCGGATCATCTCACCGCGGTACGGGCTGTCAGGGTGTGACGAGAGTAAGTCCCAATCACTAGCATGGCCAAGATTGCCGTGTAAGCACCATATCATGCTATTGATCTAAGCAGTGATTAGCCTCTAAGGCAAGACTCCTGCAGAAACAGCTGAAATGCCGAATGCAAAGCATGAGATTAGGTGTGTTCTCTTATTGTGCTAATTCGTAGACCAGCTTCTTGCATCGAGCTCTATACATATTAAGCGTAGCGAGATGGAGATGGTCTCCTGCTAGGTTGTGCTCTTCTTGTGGGTCATTAACCAGATTAAAGAGTTCTTCATAAATTGGCTCCTCAGCCTTTTCTGAGGTATGATGAGGTAGATATTGGTCTCGGTCATGCTCCTTAGAAAAGTAACGAATATACTTCCATTGATGAGAGCGAACAGCCTCCATTCTAGGGTAGCCTTGCTTAGTAAATAAGTTTTCGAGGAAGACGTCCTCACGCCACTCACTGTCAATTCCCTTTAAGATAGGTACGAGGCTCTTTCCTTGGTAGGTATCTGGAATTGCAGTGCCACATAGGTCTAGGATAGTTGCAGGAATATCTTGCCCCACCACAAGTTGCTGGTGACGTTTGGCAGCATGTTGATCATTCAAAAACGGAGCGTAAATAATCAGTGGGATCCGTACGGAGTCTTCATACAGGAAAGTCTTCCCACCTAGGCCTTTTTCTCCAAGTAATAGCCCGTGATCAGAGGCAAAGACAATGATGGTGTTATCTGCAATGGCCATGCGGTTTAAGTGTTCACGTAAAGAACCAATAAAAAGATCAATAGCCGTATTCGCGCGCGCCATTTTGACCATCGTATCAATTAAGCCGTTTTTGGTCTTGTATTGATAATAAGGCATTAATTCTGAACGCTGGAAGACGGTACTTGGTAGTGGCTCGGGAATATTTGGAAAACCTTTGGGGAGTGGGAAATGATCAAGCTTCTCTGAATACAATGTTTTGTAAAGGTCTGGGTCACTAGCTTTTCCTCCCATTCCACCTATGCTAGATGCGTGTGGTAGATTAAAGTTAATTGACAGGGCAAATGGTTTCTCGTGATTACGGCGTTTGAGGAAGTCGACTACAGATGCGTCAGCATTAGAATAAAAGTATTCTTTATCAGATGGTTCGAGAAACGCTTCTGTCGCTTCCATCAACCCCTCGACTTGGGTCTGATTTTTGAGGTTGCTGAATTTACTGTATCGGGAGAGGTGAAATCCAATATGCCCTTTGTGAATGTAGGCAAAATCGAGACTTTTCTGCATGTAATGCTTATTCTTACCAAGCCCTATGTTTACATGGTTCTTACCAATGTAACCAGTCTCATAGCCAGCGCTTTGAAGACGCATCAACCAGGAATTATCAAATACTTCTGAGGTCATGTCATTGCCCAAATAGCCACTAAACCCGATTTGGTTTTTGCGCTCCCACTGACCTGAAAAAGTGTTAGCACGGCTAGGTCCACAAATAGGGCTAGTGATAACCGCTTGGTCGAAAAACGCTCCGTCTTTCGCTAGTTGATCTAGGTGGGGCGTTTGGGTTACGGGGTGACCAGTCATACTCAGGGAGTCATAACGCTGATCATCAGTTTTAATGTATATGATATTGGGTTGGGATGCGTTTAGGTTGAGTGCGAGTAATGAGTAAATGAAGGTTTTAGTTTTTGTAGCGATAATATTGTTAAGCATTTTTGAGGCGGTTCTATAAAAGAGATCTATTAAATTTATTTTGTTTGGTGGTTGTCAAGTTTAATGATTTTTATTTTTTTGTGTGTTGTTTTCTATGCTTTAATGAAAGTTTTTTAATGGGTTGTTTAGCTGGAATAAAAAAATGAATTTAACTGTCCCGATAGCATTAGGGGGATGCACTACCTGTTGTGAGCCTCAGAAATATTAGGGCTAAACTAAATTACATTATGAAAAAAATAATCTTACTATCGGCGGTAATGTCTAGTGTATCAATGGGTGTTACTCTAGTATCTTATGATTTTACCACAGATCGTGCTGCTGTGAGTTCTGCAGATGGTGTTACTGCAGCTGATGTCTTTTCTGGCGCAGGTATAACCCCTGTAGTTACCGGTGGAGAATACGCAGGTAATGCTACAGCAGCAGGGTGGACTACTAATTCAACAGAGTCAGATGCGCTTGCTAATGAAGACTATATTCAGTTTAATTTGACGGTTGATTCGTCTTACTCATATGATCTAGAAGTATTAGAATTTGCATTAGTTTATAACACCATCACTAGAGGTAATAATGAATATACTGTACAGGCTCTTATTGGAGGAGACTATACGACGATTGCCAGTGGCGTTAGTTCGGCGTCTGGAGAGTTAATCAATGTTGATCTCTCTGGAGTGGTCAACCTTCAGGGGGTAACAGATGGTGAAACAGAGCGTTTTAGAATCTATTCTTACGGAATGTGGGATAGTACTTCTGACACATATAGCGGTTTTGATAACATAAGCGTGACAGGTGTTGCTAGTCCGACTACAGTGGTGCCAGAGCCGTCATCCTTAGTATTACTGGGACTCGGAGGTTTGGGGCTTATGACGCGTCGCAAGAGATAATTGCTGCAGATTACGTATTTTACAGCCAAGGAGTAAAAAAGTTTGCACTTGACTCTTTTGCATATCCAGCTAATCGAGGTTAGTATGGATAATGCAAGAGAGACAAGTTATACTCTTATCGAGAGAGCTTGTGATTTGGGGGACGAAGAGGCATGGCGAAGAATTCACGATCACTACCGTGCTTTTATTATTTTTATTCTCAAACGACTCTCTGTAAAAGAATCAGACTTGGATGATCTAGTTCAGCAAGTATTGGTTATACTAATGCGTGACATAGGTAAGTATGATAAAAGTAAGGGACGATTTCGTTCTTGGTTTATCCAGCTCATACGTACTACAGTATTGATGCACTTTCGTAAGGTTCAGTCATTTGAAAAACTCAAAGAGGTTTTTTCTAGTGAAGAAGAGGTGCGTTCCTGTTCTGTGGAATCAGTGATAGATAAAATTATTGAGGAGGAGTGGGGTAATTACATATCTACTACAGCATTGAAGAGGATTGAGAAGTCATTCTCAGGAAATGCGATAGATGTATTTAAAATGAGTATGAAAGGTTTCAGCGTTAGTGAAATTTGTACTAAATTAGACCTCCAGGAGTCCTCTGTCTACACCCTTAAGAAAAGAGTGAAGAAGATGATGGTACAGGAAGTCAACTATATTGTTACAAATCTTGAACCAAGTTAGGGAGCGTAAGATTATTAATGGATGCTGAGGAGTACATTCCGTCAAATCTGGTAAAAGGTTTTTTCACGGAGGCTAGAAATAGTCTAGATAGTATGGATGTTGTCTGTCCTGCTTACGCTGAGCTGTCGGGTCAGGAATCTGAGTATTCATACGAGCACTTAATTGGTGCAGGCGCAACTAAGGAAATCTACCGATGTTATGATCAAAAAATAAGGAGGGAAGTTGCACTAGCTAAACCTAGGTCCGAGTTGGGAATACACTCTTATGATGCATTTATCCATGAAGCTTGGTTGGTATCCACCTTACAACACCCTAACATCATCAAGATCCATGAGCTTTCTATTGGCGATGATGGTGTTCCGTTTTTTACCATGGATCTTTTGTCCAATAGGACATTATTGGATTTTATCGGTGAAGGGGAGCTGAGTAGTCTGCTTAAAAACTTTATTACGATATGTGATGCTGTAGCTTTCGCTCATTCCAAGAATATCTTGCACCTTGATCTTAAGCCTGAAAATATTCAATGTGACGAATATAATGGGATCATTGTTTGTGATTGGGGGTTGGGTAAGCGATATGTAGGACCAGGAGCGGAGGAACTCTCGCACCTAGAACTCTCGCAAGGACACACATTGTATGGCCAAGTAAAAGGGAGTTTGGGCTATATGGCCCCAGAACAGATTCTGCCAGGCGCTGAGAAGGACTTTAGAACAGATGTCTTTGCGCTTGGAAGTATTCTATACACTATTCTCACGAAAGAAGCTGCGTTTACCGGATCTAAGCATGATATAATACAATCCACACAAAATGGATTACTGCTCGCGCCCCACATCAAGTACCCTACAATGGGGATTCCTCGAAGCTTGAGTCTTGTCGTAACGAAAGCTCTCAGTGCTAATCCAGCAGAGCGTTATCAAACAGTCAATGAGCTCAAGAGTGATGTGCAGAGGTATCTGGACGGTTTTCCGACTCGAGCTGAGCAGCCCAATTCATTAAGGTTATTGACCCTTTTCCTCGCAAGACACAAAGTTACTGTAAGGCTCATCCTAGTAGGATTATTTATTCTTTTGGGATCGACTACGACTTATTGGTTAAAGTACGCTGGTGTTACAAAAGAAAAGCAGTTAGTAGAGGAAGATTTGGATGCTCTCTATCATGAGTATGAGCAATTTGAATCTGTGATGGCTGATAACAAAGTTGAGCTTGTTCGTAAAATCACGGCGGCATCACGAGAAAAATTTCTTTTGCACAAGACGCAAAACCCAGTGGCAGCGCTAGAGGATACTGAAGTTCTGCTCAGGAAGGCTCTAAAGCTTTATCCTGAAAGTGTTTTTGCCAAGGAATTAATGGCGTTAGTTTATGCTATACGAATGGATTTTAGTATTGCTAAGTCATACTCTCATGATTTGCCAGGTCCTCGCTATAAATATATTGTTGATCTAGCTGAGTTTGCAGAAGAGTTTGCCTACCCCTTATCAAGTGAAGTCAATAATGTAGAGATGGCGAAGTTTATTAGGGCTGCAAAACTAATTAATTCGAGAGATGCGTGGCTAATAGAATCTATGCTGCGTTATAATCACTATGTGCGAGGTCTGGAAAGCCCTTCGAGCGAGGTTGTTGCAGCGTTTATTGATTTCATTAACTCTGGTGGAAACAATACAGTAACTTCTTTCGATTCTGAAAGGGGGGTTCTTGTAGTTGACTCTAATCAGTCTTTACTGCTCGAGTTCTCTAATGGAGTTTCGGTCTCTACAAATGTTGATGTCCAATGCTTGCAGCTTTGTTTGCAGAATCAGTTTGATCTTTCGAAGCTAGGTGGCTCTAAGATTAGGACTTTAGACTTGTCTAGGTGTGGTAAGGTTTTCGCTTCTAAGGAATTCTATATTGAAGGCCTCCAGGAGGTAATTGTTAAGGAGGGCTATATTATGCCTGCTTCTCTGGTAGAGAAGATTAATGATGGAAGTGATTTTGTCTTAAGTTACTAATTTATAGATGTTTTGATTTTGGGGTATTCGTTGTCCCAAAGAGTCGTTCGTAAAGCACTTTCTTTTATGTCGGTATGACTAAACATGATTGCTTTACAATGAAATACACTATATACAAAAATCTGTTTTTTACGCTTCTGTTTTTACTTCCAGCGTACACTGCATCAATAGATTGGGAAAGTCCAAGAAATGTTATTAACGGCTCTGATATACTAGTGTCGGGGTATCTTGTTGAGGCTTATAACCTTGGTGGGGGCTCTGTGGTGTCTGATGTGACAGTGAACGGCGTTTCATTCGGCTCAAGAACAGATCTCCTATCTGGAAATGTTAACATTGATGTCTTATCGTCAGAGACTTCTGATGTTGAATATAACACTCTCTTGTCTACAATTGATACGGGAGGAGGGACCGATACAGTCACCTTGGAAGTGGGTGGTGGTGATCTCGTATCAGGCGTAGAGTACCACATACAAGTCTGGTATCTTGATCAGAGGTTTAGTTCGAGAGTCACGCCAGTAGGTGACGGTACTGGAAATACAGTAGATCTATCGAGTTCAGGTCAGCATGTTACTGGTCGATTTGTGGCTGATTCTCATTCTCAAATCATTACATTAGATTCTCCAGGGTTTGGAAATGCCCACTGTAATGCTTATCAAATTCGATTATTAAGCGACACTCCAGTACCATTTCTGGAGACACAAAGTGATATAGTGTCTGAAGCTTTTGAGGTGAGTTTAGGTTTTTCAGAAGACGTTACGGGGCTGGAAGAGTCTGATTTCATAATCAGTAACGGTACTGTCGTACCTGGGTCACTTACGGGAACGGGTGCGAGTTATGTCTTTCAAGTTGAGCCCTTACGTAATGGTGAAGTAATCTTAGAGTTACCGAGTAATGCGGTTACTAGTACAGACGGCTCTACTAATACTCACTCTGCGGAGCTGAGTGTAAACTGCTTCTTTGTGGGCTCGGATTACGCTACTGCTTATCTCAGCTCAGAACTTGTTGGTGTTTCTGGTGCGTTTCTGGTTAACATAGAGTTTAGCGAGGGCGTTTCTGGGCTCTCCTTGGATGATTTTGTCGTCTCTAATGGTGAATCTTCTCAGCTTACAATCATAGATGATCAACATTACTCCATTACTATTACTCCTCAGGATGAGGGACCTGTACGGATCAATTTACCAGAGGGTTCAGTCGTAGACCTTGATGGAGACTCTTTGGGGAACTTGCCGTCTAACCGTTTGGAGGTTTATCATGACACATCCCCTCAGCTAGCGTTATATGGGGTGGCTGAGTCTTTTGACTCCACGTTTAAGGTGCATCTCACTAGTTCTATTCCGATAGAGGGACTAGATGAGGGGGATATACTAGTTTCTGGCGGGCAAGTGTTACTGCTGGAGGGGGAAGGCCGAAGGGAGTTTGCTGACAGGTATTTCACACTCACACTGCAGGCAAGTTCAACTGGAGCATTAAGTATTCGTATTCCTACAGGTTCCTATTACGCTAAGGATAATGGCTCTATTTGGAATTCAGAGGAGTTGTTGGAGAGTGTTTTGTGTCGAGCAGACTTTAGCGATGAATGGGTTATTGATACTCAAGCGGAGTGGGATAGTGATGTGGTGAATTCAAGTGGATTTGCGATTAATGGTGGTCAGGCATTAACCTCTGAAGACAGTGCTACTTTCACCAGTAGAGTGAGACAGTATGCTCAAAAACGCTCGGTCAGTAAGTTGGGAGTTAGGCAGTCCGATGTGTGGGATTATTGGGTAGACGCTGGTAAGCTAACACCGACAGGCGCTGGGAACGCTCCTGTGTTATTGCCTGTTGCTGAGGGAGACTATTACCTCCTCGCTCAAAAAGGGAATGATGGATACCATGCTTGGCATAGTACAGATATGGTGAATTGGACTCAATATGGACAAGTGACGGCTCCTGAGCATAATTGGGTTACGAGCGCTGAGTATAAGGAAGGTGTGTTCTATATTTATGTAGACTACCCAAACGACCACACACCACATTTGTATGTAGATACTGACTTGAAGGATGGGCTAGTTGGTGACTTTGTTGGTATGGTGTTTGATAACCCTATCAGTGGTTCTGACAATGCTGTGATACGAGATGATTTAGATGGGTTGTTCCACATGGTCTGTGAAGATTACAGCTGCTTACATGCGAATAGTCATGCATTTGATTCGCCATTGGCTACTCACACTAGTAGTCTGGACGGAATAACGGGGTATGGAGTGTATGCACATCCACCTGTAATAGATAGGAGGACAGAACCATCAGGACACATTCAAACGTTTTCGCACCCTCATGTAGAAGGAACCCATATTCAAAATCCTCAATACTACATGGAACATGAGCCTCACCAAGACGCCTTTGGTGACTGGACGGCGATAAAAATTGGTTCTCAGTATTACCTCTTTGGAGATTATCACCATGCGGATGGAACCCCGATCAATACGGCAATATTTACGAGTGACTCATTGTATGAAGAGTTTGAGCTGGTTGGGTCGTTAGGTGATGGACACCCTGATCCATCAGTTTGTTTTGCTGAGGGGCAGTTCTATTTGTTCACACAAACAGGTACTGATTATACGAGTCCTGGTCCTTGGGTAGATGGAGTTATGGCGCGTGTCGGTGTTGATATTGATGGAGATTCAGTAATAGACGAGTGGTCTGACTGGTCTTCGATTACTGAATCATATTCACAGAAAACTGGCTATGCGAGAGTAGTGAATCGTACACCTGCTGAGCTAGATGTTTCTGAATTACCTAGTGGTTATGGTTTCTGCTTTGAAGTGAGAGTAGACAATACGGTGATAGATGAGGTAGCGCCCATAATAGATAAGGTGACACTTACCTATGAACCATCATATTATCAAAAATGGGCGAATGAGCGTTCCATTGAGGCTAGTGTGGATCAAGACTTCTCTGGAAATGGGCAAGCGGACTTGATTGATTTCGCATTTGGTGAAGCGTTTAATCCATCTGTTCAGGAAGATGGAACACTTGTTGTCAAATTAAGCAGTGAAGCCTTTGAGGACGGGGTAGATACTGTTCTTGAATACAGTGAGGACCTATCTAGTTGGAAGGTTGCTAGCTCTCAAGATGGCGACCTTAAAATTACACATGAGGAGCTGAATACTGATGGAAGCTATGACTTAACGCTAAGCGTTGATCAACGTAGTCCTGAGTTATTCTGGAGAGTTAAAGTCATCATGCCTTAATTGTGTGGCAATAGAGACGATGAAGAGAGAAGTCGGCTAGCTTAATTAGGCTAGTTGTGTTGCTGTTACGATAACGTAAGAGGAACCAAAAAAGGGATGCTATGCCACCCCCTTTATTTACTCCAAGTTATAGATATGTAACATTTCGTTCAATATCGGTGATGAAGCCTGCTATATATCAAGAGACAGTCTGTACCGGTTGGCTTTGGAAGTGATGGTAGACTAGACCTGTCTAAGTAGAGCTACCATAACACCTTGAGAGCTGAGGTTATTGACAGGGATGAGGTCAGGGTAGTTTTCATTCTCGGCCTTGAGATAAGTGCGTCCTCCTTCGACGATGTAGCGCTTGAGGGTGGACTCCCCGTCGATGAGGGCTGCGACGATATCGCCGTGTCTAGGTTCTCTCTGCTCCATGATGACGGTGTCTCCATCGCAGATGTGTGCATCGATCATGGATTCACCTGTTACTCTGAGAGCGAATCGTTTATCTGAACGGGAGTGAGGGAGGCCAAGTGAGCGAGCATCGATCGAGACGACCCCTTCCTTATTCTCGATGGCATCCTGACCGTATCCTGCCGCGATATCGCCATAGAGTGGGATGTCGACGATCTCTTCTCGTTCCAGGCTCTCTGGAAAGATTACGGCGCGAGCTTTACCAGCAAGTCGTTGTATGACACCTTTCTTCTCTAGAGCTCGGAGGTGGCCCATAGCCGCGGTTTGGCTTTTGAAGCCAAAGTGGGCTTGAATCTCTCGAGTAGAGGGCATGACGCCCGTGCTAGCGGATTCGGCTTTGAGAAAGTCGAGAAGTTCTTTTTGGCGTTCGGTCAGTTCCTTGCTCATAGCTTTCTATTGAACACTTGTTTGTTCATTTGGCAAGTAGTTTTTTGAACAATGGTTTTGGTGTTCTAGTTGCTCGGGTTCTCGTCGTGGAGCTCTAGGATCGTATCTGCTAGAATTTGTAGCCCCTTCTCGATCACATTCGGATTCATTGAGTAGGTGATCCTGAGGCATTGGTCATGATGAGCGGGCCTATCATGAGAGCCAAAGAAGAACCAGTGGCCTGAAATAGCGAGTACGCCACGCTTCTTTAAGATACTTGTTAGTTCTCGGGAGGTGATGGGCAGACTAGGGAACCAGATCCAGAGGAAGAATGCTCCTTCCGCAGCGTGAATGGCGTAATCAACTCTGTCGTATAGTAGGCGGTTGAGTGTAGAGATGGCGTGGTCTCGCTTCTGTCGGTAGAACGGGAGGATTGTCTCTAGGCAAAGAGGTAGGAGGGTGCGCTGCTGAATGAGGGGAAGGACGATCGACTGACCTAAGCTAGGGTTAGCTAAGCTAGTGACGGCAGTCATATTTCTCATCAGGTGAATGATGTCTGGAGCTGCTACGATAATCGACGTCCTGCTCCCAGGTAAGCCTAGCTTGGATAAGCTGTAGATGTGGATGTGGTGAGGCTTCCAGATGTTTTGGGTTGGGACATATACTGCGTTAGGGAATGGGGCCCCGTAAGCGTGATCAATGAGTAGAGGGATGTTACGGCGGAGACATTCATCAGAGAGCGCTTCTACTTCTTCATCGGAGAGGACATTACCAGAGGGATTGGTCGGGCGAGAGAGTGCCATCAGACGAGTGGAGTCTGGAGCAGATTGGACTGCTTCTAAATTGAGCCGGTACTTAAATGAGTTTGCGTCTCGGTGTGGGATTCCGTGGATTCCAAGAAATTGGGCTCCGCTGACGAGTTGATCACGGTAGCCCATGTAATCTGGTAAGAGGGGGATGAGAATATGCTCTCCTGCACCCACTAGGGCATTAAAGAGGTGGAAGCAGGCGGATTGTCCACCAGAGGAGATTCCGACATTCTCGGCAGAGATCTCCCAGCCGAAGCTTTCATTCATCATCTCTGCGAATGACTGGCAGAACTCTTGGTTCCCCTCGGCGGGGTCATACTCTCCCATGATAGAGTGAAGTTGTTCAGGAGAGGCTAGCGCGTTGAGAGCATGTTCTTGGAACAGTTTGGCCGCTTTTGGGATATAGGCAGGTTGTCCGCCTCCGAGCATGCAGAGATCATCGGACTTGTTACTCAGAGCGGCACCGAGGTCATCCATGAGCTCGCCTATTCCGGTGGCGACGCCCAGCTGTTGACCAAAAGGGGAAAGAGGTCTCATAAGAGGAGTGAAAGAAGTGATGGAGTTATTGGCATGCAGGGCATACTCCGTAGAAGGTGAGCTCATGTGACATTTGCTTATATCCCGTGGAGTTGATGACGTCGTCTTGAATCTTATGCACAGGGCAAGACATATTGAGCGTGGTAATCTCTCCGCAGGCTGTACAGATGAGATACTCCTCGTGGTTATCACCATTACTCAGGCTAAACTTGGCGCCAGAATGGGAGAAGTTCAGCCTTCTGAGCATTCCGATACCTTCTAGACGCTGGAGGGTACGAAAGATCGTGGCGCGATCACAGATCGCAATGATCGCAGGATTCACCTCTAGCTCTTGTAGAGACATAGGGAGTTTGGCTTGGTGCAATACCTCTAGGATGGTGCGTAGGCCCGTTGTGATCCTAAGCCCATTCTGCCTGCATTTATTGATCAGTTCCTCCATGATGAATACTGTGTTCTCTTTTGGAGTAAAGTCATATGGAGATCAATAAGAAGTGTCGAAATTTTATGATGAGTGAACACAGTGCGATGTAAATGCAATAATGTTACTTTAGTTGTTGACGTCAGGGAGGAGTTGGGTAGTGTGCGGCCATATGAGAATTACCGCATACTTACTACTCGTAGCGGCAGCCTCTGCTCAGGTGCAGACGTAT
Organism: Akkermansiaceae bacterium; assembly: GCA_011524615.1. Taxonomy (GTDB): domain Bacteria; phylum Verrucomicrobiota; class Verrucomicrobiia; order Verrucomicrobiales; family Akkermansiaceae; genus WTJZ01. The sequence continues at coordinate 29,844 of WTJZ01000302.1, forward strand.
CAGCCACTACAATCAAATAACCAACAAGCATTCCAACCGCTGAAGAATGACACGGTTTGGCTCACAGCTCAGGGTACCTTTATTACCGGTACAGCTGCAGAAGGTGACATTCATGGTCACGCTCATGATCCACAACAAGATGTAAACCTCCAAGGACTCGATACAGGAATCAACTTTAACTACGGTCACTTTGCAGGATTTGCGAATGTAAACACGTTTGAATCAGCAGAAGGAACGCTCGGTTCAGAGATGGAAGAGGCTTTCATCAAGGTACAAGACCTCCCTCTTAACCTTACACTTCGTGGTGGTCGTTTCCTTAACCGTATTGGTACACAAAACTCAACGCACCTTCATGGATGGACTTTTACCGATGCAAACGCGTCAACGATTCACTATCTTGGTGAAGAAGGGCTCACTTCTAACGGTGGTGAGATCACATGGGACCAAGAGTATGAGAAAGGAATCTTCGCCATCTCGACCGCTTATGGTGCAGTTGTAGAGCACGAACATGGTCACGAAGAAGAGGAGGAAGAAGAACATGAAGGTTGGGCTGACGAAGTACTAACAACACGTGCTCTCCTCAAGTATAATATTTCTGACTTCTACCAAAACGCTCTCGGTGCGAACTATGCAAAGGCTGTCGGTGGTGGAACTCGTGATCTCCTTGCGGTTGATTATACCTTCACTTGGCGTGCGAATGGTCTCGAAGCTGGTGGTAATGCATTCTCTGTAACAGGTGAATATTACCAACTTGATGCAGGTGAGGAGCCTCTTGCAGGAACACTCTTCGGAGCTCAATACACGTGGGACAACGGTTTCTCAGTAGCAGCTCGTTATGAAGATGCTGAGTTCGAGCACGAGCATGAGGGTGAGCACGAGCTTACTAGCCGTGAAAAGTATTCACTCGCAGTGTCATACATGCGTCCGATCGACCAAGACTGGTTCGGAATCGCACGTCTTCAATACAACACCGATAGCTTCGAAGGCGACAACAGCAACTCCACATGGTTACAGCTTGGCTTGAACTATGGTGGTGGTGAAGTACGATAATTCGATGTCATCAATATTACGACAATGGAAAGGTAGAGGGATCGTCTCCCTCTGCCTTCTTTTGCTTACTGCGGTAGTCGCAGAAGCGAAGCTTACGGTATCTACATTAAACCCGATCCTCACTGACTTAGTGGAGGAAATAGGTGGGGAATATGTGGAGATCTTAGAAGTGATGCCTCCGGGCTCAGATGTACATACCTTTCAACCGAGGGCAAAAGAGGTCATATTGATCCAAAAGAGTACTCTGATCTTTGCGATGGGGAAGGGGATTGAAACCTATCTTCCAGGTCTGCGAGACAGTTTATTAGAGGGGCAAGAGATCATACCTGTAGGGCGTTCGGTACCGTCGATGAAGGTTGATGCGGACCCGTTATACGTATGTTGTCCAGCACATGCGAGAGGCGCGATCGATCCTCACTGGTGGCATAGTGTGAAGAATATCGAACGTGCTGTGAAGGTGATCGGAAAGGCCCTAGAGAAGGCAGATCCTGAGCATAAGTCATACTATAAGGAGCGCGTCTCTGTAGCGCGAGCTAAGTATCGCTCTTTACACAATTGGGTGAAGTCTGAGGTCTCTAAGATTCCTAAAAAACAACGAGTTCTGGTGACTGCTCACGTGGCCTTCGCCTATTTCTGTAGAGAATATGGATTCGAGGCTAAGTATCTGCAAGGGCTTAGTAAAGAGTCCGAGATCTCTGCCAAACATCTCGCCGAAACGATTCAGGAACTCAAAGGGCGCAAAATCAATGCGATCTTCCCTGAACAGCTGGCTAATCCTAAGATGCTTAGCCAAATAGCCAAAGAAATCGGTGCAAAAATTGGAAAACCTCTTTACGCAGACGATACTCCTGGTTCTTATGAAAAGCTTATTAGACATAACGTTAACTCGATTGTGTCCGCTCTTCAGTAAGACTCATCTATGTTTGGATCACCGATCAGAACCACACTCGTCCTCTCTCTGCTATTCATTCTCGTAGGGGGCGGGTACCTGCACATGCTGCTGAATGATAAGGAACGTCACCAGGATGTGGCCGAGAGAGAGGTGGTCCATGAACAGGCAGATACTCCAGTGTGGGTGCTGATCAGGAGTGCCCATGAGATGGAGTCTGTCTCCTTGACCGTTAATGGAGAAGAGGTGTCGACTGAACAGTTTACTCCTAGAGAGGTAGAGGCTGAGGTGGAGGTGAGCTTTCCGATGGTAGTAAAGTTGAACGTAGTCTGGCCTCTGAACACACCAGAGACCGCAGTGCTGATCAGTGTGGAACCCGAGGGCGAGGCGGCGATAGAGGAGACCGTCTGGGCATTGGGAGCGATGACCCGAGAATTTGAATTCCAGCTAGAAGACCAATGATTGAATCCTTAGTTTCTCCAGACAATTGTTGTAAAACCTGTCACACATTGACTCTCAGAGATGTCGGAGCTGTGTATGGTAAGGTGAGAGCGCTACAGGGCGTTAATTTTTCTGTTTCCTGTGGGTATCGGATGGCGATACTGGGGCCTAATGGGGCAGGTAAGTCTACCTTGCTCCGTATCTTAGCGGGGATTAAGACTCATTCTGAAGGGGAGC
>WTJZ01000178.1:0-5595 GCA_011524615.1 Akkermansiaceae bacterium
GGTGGTGTGTTTACATCTCGCGTTAATGAACTTTCCTCCAACGACTGCGACGCAGAGTACGCTTGATTGTGGCTTAGATGTATTGGTGCATCAGGATCATTCGCATCCTGTGATTAGCTTTCAGATCTGGGTGGAGACTGGTAGTATGCATGAGTTACCTCAGCCTGGGGCTGGTCTGAGTCACCTGCTAGAGCACATGGTGTTTAAGGGGACGAAGAGCTTTGATGGGGAGCAGTTAGTCAATCGAGTAGAGGACTTAGGAGGGTCGTGGAATGCCTACACGACGTATGACCGTACGGTCTATTATCTAGAGGGGCCATCCTCGGCGGCCTCAGAGTTCTTACAACTCCTCTTTGAGCTTGTATACCTACCGACTCTGCCGCTTGCCGACTTTGAGATGGAGCGTGAGGTCATACGTAAGGAAATCTCGATGGGTAAAGATGATCCTGGTTCGGCTGGGTGGGAGCATATGATGCATGCGCTCTATAAGGCTGATGGTCGTCGCTTCCCTATTATCGGATCTCTGGATCGGTTTAATGCGATTACTCACGAGGAAATGGTCGCGTACCATGAGGGGCGTTACACGTTCGACAACAGCTTTATAGTGCTCTCTGGGGATATTCATAAGGAGCAAATGCTAGAGGCATTAGAGGGGCTCGCTCAGGAGGTGCCTGCGAGACGACTCGTCGAGGCGGCCTTACCTGTGGAGAATACTCTAGGGATCTCACGTCGTGAGACGAAGGAGTTCCCGATTCCGATGTGTAAGGTGTCGATGCTCTGGCCAGTGCCGGCACATGGTCATGAAGATCTCGTCGCACTAGACCTCCTCTCAGCAGTCATAGGTGGAGCGCGTTCGTCTCTCTTTTACCAGAAGCTCCGAGAGGAGAAGGAGCTCGCCTTGAACCTGTCGGCGTGGTGCTGGACGCCTAAGCTCGGTCAAGGGTTCTTCTCCATCGCAGCAGAGGTGTTACCTGAGAAGTTCGAGACACTTCATGCTGAGGTCTTAGAGATGGTCAATGCTCTCGATGTGACCTCTCTGGAGGCGGATCTGAAGCGTGCTAAGAAGCAGACCTGGGTTGCTCAGTTGGGAACCTTGACAACAGTGTCGGAGCGAGCGAGCGACTTGGCTAATAATTGGTTCGAGACACGTCAGCTTGATTTTACGCGTCTCTTCCTAGAGGAAATCGAAGCGGTGACGATTGAGGACCTGCAGAGAGTCGCAGAGAAGTATCTCAAGAATAAGCCACTAGTTACCTCTGCGCTCGTGCCGGAGGGATTCGGTCAAGGAGAGTCGCAGGCGGCACAAGCGAGTGCGAATGGAATCCAGCCAGAACTACGCACCCTCCCGAATGGGATGCCATTGATCCTAGGGAAGGATGATAAGCTCCCAACGATTAACTTTCAGCTCATCTTCAAGGGTGGAACGAGACTAGAGCGCGAAGAGAAGGAGGGGATTGGTTCTCTCTATGCTTCTGTCCTCGGTAAGGGAACGCAAAACCGCTCGTATGAACAATTTGTGACAGAGCTCGATGAGATCGGGGCCTCACTCTACTTCTCAGGAGGGAATAATACCTTCATCGCGAGCGGGTTCTGTCTCGAGCAGGATCTCCCTATCCTCTGCGACCTCGCTAAGGACTGTCTAATGCATCCATTGTTTTCGCCAGAGCAGGTCGAGAAGGAGCGCTCTCTGCTCGTATCAAAGATTAAGGAGAGCTCTCAAGATCCGTTGCGTCTTGCATTCTGGAATGCACGTAGAGAGTTGTTCCCGGATTCTCCATACCGCTTTAGCCGTCTCGGTTCTGAGGAGACGATGGCCTCCTTGACTGCGGAGGATCTGCAAGCCTATCATGATGAGTTAATCACGAATGGGGAGGCGACATTGGCGGTCTTTGGCGCGATTAGTTCTGAGCATGAGACCCTCATTCAGGAGACGTTTGGATCTCTCAACTACACCGTTTGTGAGAGCGCAGGCAGTGAGCTGAGTTATGGGCAAGGTCGTCAGGATCTCACCCTCGATAAGGAGCAGGCAGTCGTAGTGATCTCTTATCCTGGGGCTAGTGTCGCATGCCCAGACACGCATGTTCTCGAGGTGATTCAGGATTACTTCGGGAGTATGGCTGGTCCACTCTTCTCAGAGTTACGAGAGGAGCGCGGACTCGCTTACTATGTGAACTGTAATCAGTTCCTCGGGATCGATGCTGGGATGTACTCGTTCTACATTGGGACCTCCCCTGACCGTAAGGAGGAGGCGCTAGAGGAGATGCAACGGATCGTTGATCGCGTCGTGGAGACAGGGATCAGTCAAGCGGAACTAGATCGAGTCAAGGTCGGGCTCGTCGCGCAGAATGCGAAGCAAGATCAGACTCATCCGAACCAAGCGCGATCGCACGGATTGAATGTTCTCTTCGGGAAAGGGATCGAGCATCGGGAGAAGAATAGAGCACTTATAGCAGACCTAACGACAGAGGATGTCAGTAAATGCTTGAAAAAGTACTTCTCAGACGTCACGCCAGTAGTCACAGTCGTATCACCTCAGAATTCTTAAATGCAGACAGACTTAACATTTTCAGACTTCGTGCTCAAGCAAGCAACGAATGCGGGCGTCTTCCTCGGCCAGCGTCCTAATCCATTGACAGGGGAGAAGAGTGTCAATCTCAAGGCTGCGAAAGGCTGTCTAGATATCCTCTCCCTCCTAGTCGATAAGACCCGAGGTAACCTGAACACAGAGGAGGAATCGCTCCTCAAGGATACGCATAAGACGATCCTCGACCTCTATACCCAAACTCTCGAAATAGAACCAAACGTATGAAAACCCAACCATTTCAACTCAAGGATGTAACGATCGGTGGAGAAGACCTCTTCTTCATCCTAGGCCCATGTGCGATCGAATCTGAAGAATTCACCTGGCATATGGCTCGTGAGATCAAGAAGATCGCGGACGAACTAGGTATCCAATTCATCTTCAAAGCCTCATTCGACAAGGCTAACCGTACTTCTGTGAGCTCATACCGTGGTCCAGGTGTCAAGGAAGGGTGTGAACTCATGGGTGCAATCGGTAAGGAGCTCGGCGTGCCTGTAACGACAGATATTCATACTCCTGAGCAAGCTGCTATCGCGGCGGAGCACATTGACCTCCTGCAGATCCCGGCCTTTCTCTGTCGTCAGACAGACCTGCTCCAAGCGTGTGCAGAGACTGGTAAGGCGGTCAACGTGAAGAAGGGACAGTTCCTCGCTCCATGGGATGTGAAGAACATCGCGGATAAGATGAGAGCGTTTGGTTGTGAGAAGTTCCTTCTTACAGAACGTGGAACGTCGTTCGGTTATAATAACCTCGTCGCAGATATGCGCTCACTCTACTGGATGGCAGAGCAGGGGAACCTGACGATCTTTGATGCGACTCACTCAGTACAGCGCCCAGGTGGTGACGGCGGCACGACAGGTGGTGACGGCGTACTCGCTCCAGTACTCGCTCGTGCGGCAGTGGCGACTGGTGTGAATGGAGTCTTCATGGAGACGCATGAGAATCCAGCTGAAGCGATGTCAGATGGTCCTAACCAGGTGCCACTCGCAGAGCTTAAGGATGTACTCAAGTCGCTCGTGGCGATCAATAACTGCTTGAAGTAAGCTTCATGCGCACTCTTGCTCAAGCCGTAGCGTTACTCGCTCCGCTGGTGATGCCAGTGGGGGCGAACTCGCAGGCATTTAGCAAGACCCCACTGATGAAGTACCTGCCGAATGGTACTTCTATGGTGAATGTAAAAGTACCGAGCTATGATGAGTTCCAGCAGCCTAGCTCGCTCTTTACTGCCGATGAAATGGTAGTAACTGATAAGGAAAAAGGAATCATTCATGCGACGAATGCGCATATTGAGATTTACTCCGAGGAGGCTCCTTATCACATTTCTCTGGAACAAGCTTATTACAACTACTTCCGTAGTTATCTCACTACAGACTCTCCAGTCTCGATCCAGAATGATAGCACCGCCATGGTTGGAAGTGGCGCCTTTTACGACATGAATACGAAAGAACTTTTCCTCAAGGGGCCTAGTGCGCTCTGCATGCTTAACAAGAATAGCGGCCAAAAGGGGATCGCTCTTGCGAGTCTCATGGCTATTCTGCCTGCCAGCTCTCACGACATTCCTCATACTCATAGTGAGGAGGAGCAAGTAGTGATCGAAAACGCCGAATATGTCGAAGAGAAGAGCGCTAAGCTGGAAGCTCGCCTGGATAAAAGTGATGCCAAGGTAGCAGCTCTACTGAACAAGGCCGGGGTGACCACTATTCAAGAATCAACAGCACCAGATACGAATCCTGCACCTCTCCCAGAGGATGCTCTCATCGTTACGAATGAAGGAGGAACTTATTATGATGCGGACAAGGGAGAGATCGTAGTACTCAAGAATGTGGTGCTCGATGAGCCTAGATTCCACCTGACCTGTGATGATCAGATGAAGGTCTTTATGAAGTCTGGGGCTAGTCCTGAAGGAGGGCAAGATACCATGACGAGCTCAGATGTCTCTCACATCGTAGCAGAGGGGAACGTTGTTATCACGTACAAGAGTACCGATGGAACGACGCCCCCCATGGTCGCGCGCTCTGAGCAGGCATACTTCTATGTGTCTAAGGAAGTCGTGATCCTCAAAGGTGGGTTCCCTCAGATCGAGCAGGGAGAGCAAGTGATGAAAGCGCTAGACCCTGGTATGACTGTGACGATCAAGCGAAATGGATTCGTGTGGAGTGCGGGTCGTAAGCAAACGATATACAAGGTAGAGAAGTGATGAGCGCGATCAACGAGCAACTAAAGAAGGCACAGGATCTAAGTGAAAGTGCTAAGGCGAAGAAGGCTACTCTCTCTAAAAAAGTGCCGCCGGCTGGTGAGCAACTCCTCGTCGCTACTAATCTCCGAAAGGTCTATGGGGGACGCGCGGTCGTCTCAGAGGTCAGTCTAGAGGTGCGTGAGCGCGAGATCGTAGGATTATTAGGGCCGAATGGGGCTGGTAAGACGACCTCCTTCTACATGGTCGCAGGATTGGTTCGTCCAGATCAAGGATCCATTACATTAAAGGGGCAAGATGTTACTGAGCTACCGATGCACCTTAGGGCTCGCCTTGGCCTCGGCTATCTCCCACAAGAGGAATCTATCTTCCGTACCCTCACGGTTGAGGAAAACCTGATGGCTGTACTCGAGACTCGTAAGGATCTGAACCGTAAGGAGCGTAAGGAGAAGATGGAATCTCTGCTTGATCGATTTAAGATTACTAAAATCAAGCGCTCGCAAGCGATTGCACTCTCAGGAGGAGAGAAGAGACGACTCACGATTGCTCGTTCACTCTGTATGGATCCCGATATCTTGATGCTGGATGAACCCTTTGCGGGCGTAGACCCACTCGCGGTTAAGGATATTCAGTCGATCGTGTCCGAGCTCAGAGAGGTAGACGGTCTCTCGATCCTCATTACTGACCATAACGTGCGAGATACTCTCAATATCGTCGATAAGGCTTACCTACTCCTAGAGGGGGAAGTGGTCCTGCAAGGCTCACGTGAGGAAATCGCCAACAACGAGATGGCTAAAGCTCGCTACCTCGGACAGGACTT
>WTJZ01000178.1:5695-11508 GCA_011524615.1 Akkermansiaceae bacterium
CGTGCGTTATTTTTTAGGGTGGGATCGTCCGTTTATACAATTAGTAGTAGAGTGGCTCTGGGCTCGTCGCGACGGCATGGACGGGATGTTATTAGTAGTGCCTACGATGGAGAGTGGGCGAAAGGTCCGTCAGGCTCTCGCGGAGCGGGGCGCATGTATCGCTCCGCAGGTGATCACGGCGGGTAAGTTCGGTGCGCTGGGTTATCGTGGTGAGGAGAATGCCTTACTCGAGCAAGAGGTCTGGGCTGGTGCGCTCAAGACCTATGACTGGGATGCTGCCAGTGGGATTCTCTCTGAGCCAAGTGGGGAGAACTGGGAGGTTTTGATGGCAGAGGAGATGCGCACTCTGAGAGTACAGACGGGGGAGTATGGGATGAACTTCTACCACGTATGGCAGAGGCTGCCTGAGACGCATCCTGATAAAGGACGTTGGGGGGTACTCGCTCAGTGGGAATACCGATATACTTATCGACTGAAGGAGATGGGGGGCGTGGATAGTTATGAGGTGCGCAATAAGCACTTTGCACAGGCTGAGCTCCCCAAAGGGATCACGCATGTGGTGTGGGTCGGAGTGACAGATCCGACAGAGCATGCGGTGCGCATGGCGGAGGTCATGATAGAGCGGGAGCAAGAGATCTCGTTTCTGATCGCGGCTCCAGAGAGTGATGGGTTTGATCCGTATGGCCGTCCACAGACCGAGTATTGGCAGGAGCGCAAGGTGGATTGGCCTCTAGGGAATAAGGCTCTCTATTCCGCCAGTGACCCTCGAGCCCTAGGGTATTTGCTTCAAGATCATTTGGCAGAGTGGGCATCTGCAGGACGCGAGGAGATTTCTATAGGAGTAGGGGATAAGGCGATGGTCGGCCAGATTCAGGCCGTGTTAGGAGAGTCTGGAGTGCGGGTCTTTAACCCTGCAGGGAAGAGTCTCTCGGGATGGTCCTTTGTCGAATGGCTCAAGGTCTGGATTCGCTATTGTCAGGAGGAAAAGGTCTCTGATCTCAGGGTGCTGGCTCGCTCGGCATGGACGCTACGTTTACTTGACGAGCCTCTATCATTGGTCTCGGTCTCAGATGCGCTGCAGAAGGTCTGTAGCGATGCTAAGCCGCATACCGTGAAGGATCTCTGGAGGTTAAGAGAGAGTGGGTGGCCGTTCGACCCTAAGAGGGAGAAGATGCTAGAGGGGGCGCTAGGGTATGTGCTCCGTCTCGTGAGCGGATTAAGAGAGGCACGGGCATTGATGTATGGACGAGTGGACTTAGAGAACCTTAGGTTGCTGTTAGTGCAGGTTTTGGGTGGGCAGCTTTCCGATGAGGCGGCCTATGCAGAGGAGTGTTACCGTGAGCTCGAGCGTCTCGGGCAGGGGCTGCCAGAGCAGGTGGCCAAGTATGTCGACTTTGCCCAGGAGTACTTACGACGTCTGGAGAAGGGGAGCATAGGAGAGTCTCGAGAACAAGTGCATGTGGAGGCGCTGGGGTGGCTGGAACTCGCCTTTGAGTCCGCACCATACATGATGATCTCTGGGCTGAATGAGGGAGTACTCCCTAATACGGAGCTCGGTAATACGTGGTTACCGGAGAGTCTACGAGAGATGTTGGGGATGAAGACGAATGCGGATCGTGTCGCGCATGATATCTTCTATATTCAGTCATTGTTAGAGCCGCGCCGTGATGAGGGGGAGGTGCGTGGATACTTCCTGAAGTATGGGGCTGGCGGAGAGCCGATGAAGCCGTCTCGTCTGATCCTGCAGGTCGAGCGTGAGGAGTTGGCTCAGCGGGTGGCCCATACCTTCTCTGAGCAGACTTACAGTCGTCTCTCTCAACCATGGCGACGTGATTGGGTCTTGCGCGTGCCTGCTATGGATAAAGAGCTCAAGCGTCTGAGTGCGTCTCGGATCAAGGGGTATCTGGATTGCCCGTTCCGATATTACCTCAAGTTTGAGTTAGGGATGAGTCGTCCTGAGCAACAGCTCCATGAGTGGAGTCAGGCGGAGTTTGGTTCTCTCGTTCATGAGGTGCTCGAGGCGATGCAGCATGATGCTGGGATCCTGACGACTAAGAATGAGCATGTCCTCAAGGAGTGGCTCTGGGCTCAGCTGGATGAACTGATCGAGAAGAGGTTTGCTGAGCACATTCCTACTGCCTTTGCAATTCAGCGAGAGACCTTGCGTCAGCGCCTACAGTTCTTTGCCTATCTAGAGGTCAAATCCCGTCTGCATGATGACCAGTGGAAGCCGGTCAGGTTTGAGGAGGAGTTCTCCTTCGAGATCGATGGGGTGAGGATCATAGGGGCGATTGACCGCGTTGACCAGAATGCGGCCGGCGAGTACCGACTGGTGGACTATAAGACAGGCAAGGTAGATCCTGCCGAGAAGTCACATATGGCTAAGATCCCTAAGGATGGCCTCCCAGCTCACCTTGTGGATACCGCAGTAGCGTTCGAGTACATGGGGGATGAACTCTATTGGAAGAATCTACAACTACCGATCTACGCACTTGCCTATCGACAGAAGTACGGCAAGCTTCCCGTCTTAGCCTACTGCACCGTGGCCAAGACCGCACAGGATACGCGCTACACGGAGTGGGTTTTCACGGCAGAGTTAGCAGAGGCTGCGGAGAAGGCGATACGAGATGTGATCAAGGCCATCCGAGCCGAGCGCTATTGGCCACCCGTCGAGAGAGCGGAGCGGGCATATGATGACTACCGCGCCTTCCACTATGGATATGCGATGAGCGACGGCTTCACGGAGCCAGTACGTGAAACGATCGAGACAACATTAACCCAAGGAGAGTTAAACCTATGAGACATGAATTAATAATGGCCTCAGCAGGGTCGGGGAAGACGTATCGACTCAGTAACCGAATCATCGAGCTACTCTTAGACGGAATGGCTGCCGAGAAGATTATTGCACTGACCTTCACGCGAAAGGCCGCTGGAGAGTTTGCGGGAGCGCTGTTTGAAAAGATCGCGGGAGCCGCCCATGATGAGCAAAAGGCTGCCCAGGTGTGTGAGGATCTTGGCAGACCAGGACAGCACCAGTCAGAGGACTTTCTCTCCATCTTAGAGCGAGTCGTGGCCGTCTTGCCTCAGCTCTATTTGGGGACTCTTGATAGCTTCTTCACGCGTATGATTCAGGCCTTTCAGCTAGAGTTAGGCCTGAGTAGTAGTTCTGGGTTGCAGATCCTAGAGGATGCGGAGCAGGAGGAGCTCCGTCTAGAGATGATTGGACTGCTCATGTTCGAGGGCGAGCTCTCGGAGGAGAATCTGAAGACCTTTCTGCAGGTCTTTAAGCAGGCTAACTATGGTAAAGAGGAGGTCATGGTCATGTCTCAGATGGAGGAGTTTGTGAAGTCTTGGCATAAGCACCTCCTATCCAAGGGGAGCAAAGGGAGTTGGGGGAATGTTGCGGCTCTGACCGCAGGGCGCCAGTTGACTCCTTGGTCACTGCAGAAGGAGCAATGTATCAATGATTGGCGAGAGGTCGTGGCAGAGCTGGAGTTCGGGCATAAGAGCTCTCGTGCGTCATTTGATAAAGTGGTTGGCGCTCTGGAAGCCTTTGTGCCGGGGGCAAACTTGTTTTCAAAAACGGCGGAGAAGTTCCCTATTCTGCAGTTGGTTGAGCATTGGGATGAGCTTACTCTCGGGTACCCTATTACCCTCGTCCACTATAAGAAAGAGATAGAGATCTCGCCTACCCAAGGACAGAAACTCATGAGAGTGATCCAAGCGGTATGCGATGAAGAGCTGCGTCTCGTATCTGAGCGCGCCGCGGCGCTATGGCAAGTCATGAGGGTATACGAGGCCGTCTACGAGCAGGCTGGGCGTCAGCGTGGGAAGTTGCAGTTCGATGACCTCAAGTACCTGCTCGGCCAGTGGAAGAACTCCGAGGCCTCAAGAGTGATCCGAGAGAGTATTGATTATCGACTGGATGGTCGTTATGATCACTGGCTCCTCGATGAGTTCCAGGATACGAGTCTCGACCAGTGGAACTCTCTCGAGCCACTCTTGGATGAAGTGGGGTACAGTGAGACCGGTGAGCGTAGCCTGTTCGTCGTAGGAGATGTGAAGCAGGCGATCTACCAATGGCGCGGAGGGGATCCTAAGCTCTTTACGGATGTGGCGGGTCGATATGACATTACGCCTGAGACGATGGCGGTCTCGTGGCGCTCGCAAGAACCCGTGCTCGATCTCGCTAATACGATCTGTGGGAATCTCGGTGTGATGGGGACGCTCTTTGGGGACGCCGTCTCCCGCTGGCAGTGGCAAGACCACCGCAAGGCGGAGAAGCTTAAGACAAAGCCCGCGTATGCCGAGGTGCGTGAGTTCCTAGACAAAGAGTCGAAGCATGAATACCTGATCTCTCTCCTGCAGCGTCTCCAGACCGTAGAGCAGGGGAAGACTTGTGCACTATTGGTTCGAGGGAATAAGGATGTCCCGCTCTACGCGCAGATGCTCCGTGAGGCGGGGTTCCCAGTCGCAGAGGAGGGGAATGTCTCCCCGTCGACGGATAATCCGGTGGGCTTGTTGATCTTGGACTTCTTAAAGTGGCTTGAGAACCCCTCCGATATCTATGCGAGACTACACCTCCAGATGTCTCCAGTAGGGATGCATTATCAGGCGCTGAGTTCGGAGCCTGAAACCGCGTGGTCAGAGTGGACGGAGATCATGCATCGACATGGGGTGGCGGTCACGGTGGAGCGCTTTATGTCACCTCTTGTTGCGGAGTTAGGTGCCTTCGGTAAGGATCGGCTCGATTTCTTGATCGGGTATATCCGTGAGCAGGATGTGGCTCTGGAGAGGATAGTGCGTCTCTTAGAGAAGCTCGTCATCAAGGTGGGCGAAGCTGCGAATGTGATACAGGTCATGACCGTGCATCAGTCTAAGGGGCTGGGGTTTGATGTGGTGATTTTGCCAGAGTTAGCGAACTCTACCTTGGCAGACTCTCAGCGCTTTACGACCGTAGAGGTATCGAATCAGCATGGGTTCTCCTTCCAAGCGCCTCCACCTAAGTGGGCACGTGCGATCTATCCTGAGATCTCAGAGGCCTATCAAGAGTGGGTTGATGAGCAGTACTATGGGGCGTTTTGTCTCCTCTACGTGGCACTCACACGTGCGAAGCAGGCCCAGTACTGCTTCCTAGATAAGCCTAAGCGGGGTGCTGAAGATAGCTTTGGAAACTGGATTCGCTCCACCATGAATGCCTCGGAGGAAGTAGAGGAAGAGGGGAGTGTTATTCTCTATCAAAACGGGGATCCCGCATGGGCTGATCTCGAGATACCCCCTCAGGAGATCACTCAGCCCACGACGGTGGTTCCTCAAATCCGTCTGCCTCTCAAGAGGGGGAGGACGACAGCGACGGCCTCACAACAGGTAGGAGCCTTTGAGGATCGGGCTGCGCGTGACCGCGGGATCGCGATTCATTCCTTACTAGAGTTAGTGACTTGGTTGCCAGCTTACCCAGAGGAGCTGCCGACCTGGCTTGCGGAGCGTCTAGACTCACATCGCTTTGGTGAACCTGTGCGTCGATTGCTGAACTCACCTGAGGGTCGCGCCTACTTTGTTCAGCCAGAGGGACAGGTGGAACTCCATCGTGAGCGCACGCTCGAGTGGATCGATTGTAAGGGACTCTGGAACACCGCACGGATTGACCGATACACAGTGGAGCATGGTAGTGATGGCGGGCTCAGGATCAGAGTGATCGACTTTAAGACCGATCAGGACGCTCAGGCAAGTCAGTACCAGTTTCAGTTAAAGAAGTATGCCGAGGCTCTCACGGCGGTCTATGGAGAGGTGCCGATCGAGACCATCGTCGTAGG
>WTJZ01000265.1 GCA_011524615.1 Akkermansiaceae bacterium
AGTAATATCGAAGAGGTCGAGGCCTCTATTATCGTGGTTCGAGATCACTTGGATCTCTTAGGGCGGATCTTTCACCGGTTTGATACGAGGCCCTACTTTACTGGGGAGCCCGTGGCGCAACTGGAATGTCTCAATCAAGCGGTGGAGTTTGTGCAACTCACGGATCAGATCGAGAAGCGAGTGCTCGCTCTGGTGAAGCGCCTGAAGGCGGCCTACGATATCTGCAGTGGCAGTGAGGTGCTCACCCAGTCTGAGCGTGATCAGATTCACTTCTACCTCGCGGTGCGCTCCATCGTCGCTAAGTTAACGAAGGGTGATGCTCCTGACAGCGCTCAGATGAATGCGAAGGTGCGCGAGATGATCGCCGAGGCATTACAGAGTGATGGGATCGAAGAGACCTTTAAGCTCGGTGAAGACGGGGCTGCTGCGATCGACATCTTTGACCCCGATTACCTTGATCGTCTCAGTAAGATTAAGCTACCGAATACGAAGATCAAGCTCCTCCAGCAGCTCTTAAAGAAAGCGATTGGTGACTTTCAGAAGGTGAACTTGGTGAAGGGCGTGGATTTCACCAAGCAGTTCCAAGCTCTGGTGAATAAGTATAACGAGCGTGATGAAAAGGATAGATGGACGACGGAGGGAGTCACGGAGCTTACGGATGAGTTCTTTGCGATGATCGAGGCTCTCAAGGCAGAGCAGGAATCCTTTAACGACTTAGGGATCGGGTTCGAGGAGAAGTCCTTCTACGACATTTTGAAGACGCTGGCTCATAAGTATGAGTTCGACTACCCCGAGGATAAGCTCATCCAGTTAGCCAAAGAGGTGAAGGTCGTGGTCGATGATAAAGCGAAATACACAGACTGGAGTCAACGCGACGACATCAAGGCGGAGCTCAAGGTGGATTTGGTCATGCTCCTCGCTAAGAGCGGGTATCCTCCTGTGGACCGAGATGAAGTCTACAAGGAGATCTTCGCGCAGGCTGAAAACTTTAAAAAGTATCTAGCATAGAGAAATATCCATGTGGCTATAGGGGCATTATCGTTCCTATGGCTATTCTTCAGGAATTCTACTAGGGGGACCCTAATGGTGAGAGGCAATCTTGTTGCTGGGGGGCACTGTGATTTGATATTAGTGCAGAAAAAACGCTAGTCCTATAAACTACAAAACCCCAGCTCTGCGAACAGAACTGGGGTTTGGTAGCACGGAGGTGATTTGAACACCCGACCAAAGGCTTATGAGTCCTCTGCTCTACCACTGAGCTACCGTGCCACTTAATGGGGGAGGCATTATTACTACATCAGAATCTGGTTGTCTATAAAAAAGTGATACAAATATTGCTAAAATTTAAAAGGGGGTGATAATGGGGGAAAATTAAGGAAAATATGGAATATTTTTGTTTAGCAGAGTCGCATGAGATTGGTGCGAGTTGTCATGCGTTGAGGTGTGGTGATGAGACGGTGGTGATCGATTCTGGTCTGCATCCTAAGATGAAGGGGTATGATGCGATGCCACCACATGAGGAGTTAAAGGGGCATAGTGTGAAGTCGATCGTGTTGACGCACTCGCATCTGGATCACGTGGGGACGATCCCGGTACTGCAGCAGCGGTTCCCGGGAGCGTATGTATATATGACGTACCCGACGTTCGCGCTGGCGGATGCGATGTTACATAACTCGGTGAATGTGATGACGAGTCAGGGTCGTGAGCTCGATATCCCGGAGTATCCTCTCTTCACGCATGAGATGGTAGAGGAGTGTGTGGATAAGTGGTCGAGACAGGACTATAATAGATTGTTCGAGGTGAGTCCTGATGTGGAGCTGTATCTACAGGATGCAGGACACATCATGGGGTCGTGTACGGCGACGGTGTACCATGAGGGCAAGAAGGTGCTCTTCACGGGGGATGTACAGTCGGAGGATCAGACGCTGATCAAAGGGGCTGATATCCGCCCTGATGGGAGTATGGATGCGATCGTGATGGAGACGACGCGGGGAGCAGCTCCACGTCCTGAGGGGTTCACCCGTCAGGGGGAAGAGGAGAGGCTCGCGCAGGCGATCTCAGAGGGCTTGGCAAAGGGGGGAGCGATCTTGATCCCTGTCTTTGCGATGGGTAAGACGCAGGAGGTGCTCACGATGATCTCGCAGTTCAAGGCGGTGGGGATGATCCCTGATGTGCCGGTGCATGTGGGGGGGCTGAGTACGAAGATGACGACGATCTATGACCGATTCGCGAAGCGTACGCGTCGGGTGACGCCAAACTTCAAGATCCTGAAGGATATGGATCTGATGGTGACGAATAAGCGTCGTGGGGCGCCGCTCTTGCCGAAGGCGGGGGAGATCTATTGTCTCTCGAGTGGGATGATGTCGGAGAATACGGTGTCGAATGTGTTCGCCCGTCACTTCCTCGATGATGAGCGTAATTCTCTGTTGTTCGTCGGGTATGCGGATCCGGACTCTCCTGCTGGCAAGATCAAGCAGGCGTCTAAGGGGGATCTGATCTCACTGGACGAGACGCGCGCACCGCTGCCGTTGAACTGTACGGTAGATGAGTTCGACTTTAGTGGGCACGCACCACGGGAGGATCTGCTGAAGATCGCAATCGACTCTGGAGCGAAGAAGATCTTCCTCACGCATGGAGATGAGAAGGCACGAGAGTGGTTCCATCAGGAGCTGTCCATCGCGATGCCAAACTCCGAGATCATCGTTCCGAAGAAGGGTGAGCGCTATGTGATCTAAGTGAGGTAGCCCTTCGCAGGGAAGTTTGATTTCGTTTGCTAGTGTTGAGGCAGCGATCATTCATCGAATGTGATCTGAACGCTATCCTAGGAGACATAGATAAACAAATGCCCCGATGGGGCCAAACTTGTGAGCCCCACCTGTCAGGGTGGGGTTAACAGCATCAAGATGGGAAACAGCCCTGAAAGGGGATGACAAGTCCTGGACTCAGCTACCCCAGCCTCAATCCGATAATAACGACAGGTCGATGCTAACATGGATTCATGCACTCGACTGTGTTATGACACCCTTACAGGGCCAGAGTGTTTTGGGAGGCTCGTGAACCCAGCCCTCACAGGCTGGGCTAACGAGTTACACCCCTTCGGGGCTGGTCAATGTGTATTCAAGGCAGCCTCTCACGGAGGCGGCTAGCCAACGAGTTCCTCCTGACTGGCGGAATTTAAACTTAAAAGTGTCTTCACCCGTTGGATGAAGGGAGATTTCAGTGTTTTCCCTGCGCCAATCCTTATTGTATCAGGGGAGACAGGGGGACTCTAGAACTCCCACTGCGGATATAAGGATGATGCTAGCTGGGGTAGCTGTTTACGCTGGGTTTAGTGGACTGGTGAACAAGAGGGGGATTCTTTTTTTCTCTGAGGAAATTAAAGAATCGTAAAAACAAAAGCTTGCCCCGTTTGATGACGCTTTGTTTTATGTGATGCCATGTTAAGCTACTTCATTCGACGACTACTGATAGTGCCGCCAACGTTACTGGTGATTACGTTGTTGGTGTTTGGGCTCTCTCGGATGATGCCGGGTGGTCCATTGGAGCGGTTATTATCGCAGGCGGCGATGGCGAGTGAAGATGGCGGTGGCGCTGGTCAGAGTGGCAA
>WTJZ01000011.1:0-7726 GCA_011524615.1 Akkermansiaceae bacterium
GGTCTACGTGATCCTCTACCAGGGGCTTTGGTGGGGCGATATCGTCAAACCCGAAGAGTGCTCCTTGGCCACTGGCGCGATCCTTTTGGATCGCACTGGCGGCCTGGAGGACGGTCTCTAGGCGGAGCGTCATGCCTGCACGCGTCTCTCCTGTCCAGTCGAGGGCGCCGGCCTTGATGAGGTTCTCGAGGATGCGCTTGTTGACGACCTTACCATCGAGACGGTTCGCCATATCATCGAGCGACTCGAAGAGGCCATTCTCATTACGGTCTGCGATGAGCATCTCCATCGCAGCCTCACCTACGTTCTTGATCGCGGCGAGACCATATCGGATCGAGAGTTCGCCGTTCTCCATCTTCTCCGGGGCAAAGCGTTCCTGCGACTTATTCAGGTCTGGTGGGAGGATCTCGATCCCCATGCGGTAACACTCAGAGACAAAGATGCCGATCTTATCGGTATTGTTGATCTCATTAGAGAGGAGGCCTGAGAGGAATTCGACGGGGAAGTTCGCCTTCAGATACGCCGTCCAGTATGAGATCATGCCGTAGCAGGCAGAGTGAGACTTGTTAAATCCATATCCGGCGAAGCCTGCGATCTTATCAAAGATCTGATCCGCGATGCCTGGGTCGATGTCATTGTGCTCCTTACACCCCGCGATGAAGATCTTACGCTGCTTGGCCATCTCCTCGGGCTTCTTCTTACCCATCGCACGACGGAGAACGTCCGCACCACCGAGGGTGTATCCTGCGAGGAGTTTGGCCGCGTTCTGTACCTGCTCCTGATAGATCATCACACCGTAGGTACTGCCACAGACCTCTTCTAGGAGAGGGTGCTCGTAGCGGACAGCCTTGCGCCCTTCCTTGACCTCGATCATTTGGTCGATGTACTGCATCGCTCCCGGTCGGTAGAGGGCGAGGAGGTCAATGATGTCCTCGATCTTACGCACGCGATACTTCTTACAGGTCTCGGTCATCCCGCCAGACTCCATCTGGAAGACCCCCATCGTTTCTCCGCGGTCGAGCAGGTCGTAGGTGAGCTGGTCCTCTAGAGAGACCTCGGTGATCTTGAAGTCGGGGTGATGCTTACGGATATGCGTCACGGCCTCCTGGATGACGGTTAAGTTCTTCAGTCCGAGGAAGTCCATCTTGAGCAGACCTACATCCGTGATGGCGCCCATATCATACTGGGCGACGACCTCGCCCTCATTCCCGCGGGTCAGTGGGACGTGGTTATCCAGAGAGCGGTCTCCGATGACCACCCCTGCGGCGTGGACTCCCGTGTTTCGGCAGAGCCCTTCTAGGCTGGTGGCGTATCGCCAAAGGTCTTGGTAGGTGGTGCTCGAGTTGACCTTTTCGCGGAGTTCCTCGTTGTTCTCCCACTCGCTCTTGAGCTTCACGCCGGGCTTAGAGTCGATGAGCTTAGCAAGGGCGTCGGCCTCTCCATATCCGATGCTCATGACCCTCGCGACGTCACGGATCACGGACTTAGCCCCGAGCTTACCATAGGTGATGATGTGAGAGACACATTCCTCCCCATACTTACGGCGGACGTAGTCGATGACCTCCATGCGTCGGTTCACGCAGAAGTCGATATCCACATCGGGAGGACTGACCCGTTCTGGGTTGAGGAATCGCTCGAAGAGGAGCCCGAATCGCATCGGACAGATATCGGTGATCTCCATGCAGTATGCCACTAGAGATCCTGCTGCCGATCCCCGTCCTGGCCCGACGGGAATGTCGTTATCCTTAGCCCACTTGATGAAGTCAGCGGTGATCAAGAAGTAGGAGGCGAAGCGGAGCTTATTGATCAGGTCGACCTCGTATTGCAGACGGTCGCGGAGCTCTTGGTCTGTATCCGCGCGCTCCTTACCATAGCGCATCTCTAGACCCTCGAAGCAGATCCGCTCTAGGTACTGATCTAATGGGCTGCCATCTGGAGTACCGAACTGGGGATACTTCTCCGTACTGGTCGGGTCTAGTACCATAGAGACATTACACCGCTCAGCGATCTCTAGGGTCGCATCACAGACCTCTGGCATGTCGCTAAAGGTCTCACGCATCTCTTCTGCGCTCTTGAAGTAGACCTCCGTGCTGTAGGTCATGCGGTTATCATCGATCATCTGCTTACCCGTACCGATACAGATGAGGACGTCATGAGCCTCATGGTCCTCACGCTTGAGGAAGTGTGCGTCATTCGCTGCGACCATACGGAGGTCTAGCTCTTGGGCGATCTGGATCAGACCCGCGCGTACCTTTTGCTGCGCCTCTAGACCATGGTCATGGATCTCGATGAAGTAGTTCTCGCGACCAAAGATCCCGAGAAAGCGTTCTGCTACTTCCTTCGCCTTGTCGTAGTCGCCGAGGAGGAGCCATTCATTGATCGGGCTGGAGATACAGCCACTGAGACAGATGAGTCCCTCAGAGTATTGCTCGATGAGCTCGTAGTCTACTCGGGGCTTGCCATAGTATTGCCCCGCGAGGTGTGCCTGTGAGATCATCTTGGTGAGGTTATCCCATCCCGTATTATTCTCACAGAGGAGGGTGATATGAGTCGTGCGCTTACGGCCAGGGACTTCCTTTCGCTCGGTATGTGCGGTGGGGGCGAGGTAGGCCTCACAGCCGAAGATGGGCTTGACCCCAGCGGCGTGCATCTTTTGGTAGAACTGGATGGCGCCATACATGTTGCCATGATCGGTCATTGCGACCGCAGGCATGCCTAATTCCTTAGCCCTGGCGGCCAATTCTGGGATCTTGATCGCTCCATCTAGGGTCGAGTACTCCGTGTGCAGGTGTAGGTGAACAAAGGAGTCCTTATGACTCTCTGTGATTGGCGCGGCGACTTCCTCTGACATACCACCCAACATCTAGCGAAATACCCTATCCTGCAAGCACAGCTTTTGGGAATTCTCAGGGTGTCAGAGCTCCTCGTCTTGGCCTCTCATGAGGCGGTATGGAGGAGTGGGAGGAAGAGGGTAGTGATGGCGCTCATGGATGGGGCGCGAAATCTTCTCGACTAAAGTTTCATTTGTTTTTAGACCAAGGGCGAATACCTTTAGTATATGAGCCAGTCGACCTTTCCAGAATGTGATATTCTCCTAATCGGAGGAGGGATAATGAGTGCTACCCTCGGCACCTTCGTCAAGCAACTCATGCCTGACGCTAAGATACAGATTCTAGAGGCTCTGGACCAGCCGGCACAGGAGAGCTCGGATGCCTGGAATAATGCAGGAACAGGACACGCAGCTCTCTGTGAGCTGAACTACACCAGCTATGGTAAGGATGGACAAGTCGACATCAGTAAGGCGCTCAAAATCTTCGAACAATTCGAGCAGTCTAAGCAGTTCTGGGCATGGTTGATTGAGCAAGGCCTTTTAAGTGATCCACAGGAATTCATTAACGGGGTCTCACACATGAGCTTCGTCCGTGGTGAGTCTAATGCACAGTTCCTCCGCGACCGCTTCGGCGCGATGGTCGCGCACCACTTCTTCTCCGACATGGAGTACACCGAGACTCCTGGGTTGATCGAGTCTTGGGCGCCACTCCTCCTAGAGGGTCGCGAACAGGGTGAGAAGATCGCCGCTACTCGCATTACTAAGGGGACGGACGTGAACTTTGGCGCGCTCACGCGTCAGTTACTCTCCTCACTCGCTAAGGGTGAGAATGTCTCCTTCCAGACGGGGTATAAGGTGACCGATCTGGAGCAGACCTCTAATGGCTGGAAGGCCTCTGCTACTAATGGTGATGAGAATGTGGGCATCAAGGCTAAGTTCGTCTTCATCGGGGCTGGTGGAGCAGCACTCACTCTTCTCCAGAAGTCAGGGATCAAGGAAGGAAAAGGATTTGGCGGATTCCCAGTTAGTGGTCAATGGCTCGTCTGTAAGAATGAAGAGGTCATCGCTAAGCATGCCGCTAAGGTCTATGGTAAGGCTGATGTCGGCGCTCCTCCGATGTCCGTACCGCACCTTGATACCCGAGTAATCGACGGACAGAAGGCGCTCCTCTTTGGGCCATATGCAGGATTCACACCTAAGTTCCTCAAGTCTGGATCGAACCTCGATCTCCCACTCTCGATCAAGCCTGACAACCTCATCCCAATGTTGGCGGTTGGTAAGGATAACTTTGATCTGACTAAGTATCTCATTGGCCAAGTGCTCCAGTCTCAGGATGACCGTATGGAGGCACTGCGTAAGTTCTTCCCAGATGCTAAGGATGAGGACTGGGAGCTGCTCATCGCAGGACAGCGTGTCCAGATCATCAAGGGTGATGAGGATAAGGGCGGGGTCCTTCAGTTCGGTACAGAGGTCGTCTCTGCTGAGGATGGTTCGATCGCTGCTCTTCTAGGTGCTTCTCCGGGTGCTTCGACGTCTGTCTCGATCATGTTGACGCTCTTAGCGAAGTGCTTCCCTGACCAAGTCGAGGGCTGGCAAGAGAAGCTCTCTGAGATGGTGCCATCCTACGGTAAGAGCCTCAAGGATGATGAGCAAACGTACCGTGAGGTGCGTGCCTGGGCTGACGCTAAGCTCGGTCTCTAAGAGCTCTTCATAGACAGAGCATTATACGCTAAAAAGAGCCTGATAGCAGCTGCTGTCAGGCTCTTTTGTTAGGTGTGTGTGGTGATAACCGCTAAGGCGCGAAGACGCAAAAGTTGAGTTTGTTTATAAGAGATACGAGGATGTATGGATCCTAGAGGGTATTGGTCTCGCTCCCATAAGGGCGGGTTTCAGTCCTAACTCTTCCAAAAGGAGAGGTGTTCCCAGTCTGTTGGGAATCCCATTTGGCTAAAGTCTATTTCTGGATAATCAGCAACGAGCTCCTTTAAACGTAAGCTCCAATTGAGTTCAGGATAGAGCGTGTCTTGTATGTGTGCAAATACGATGAGGCTATTATAGATGCGGTTAGAGTAGTTGCCTCCTTCATCTTTCTCAAGGTCTAAGTTATCATAGAGAAAGGTCAGATGTTGACGCACTTGGAGTTTGATTCGAATTTTAAGAGTCGCGTTCCAGAGGCGCGCATGGTGGGCGGAGAGGTTTCTTAATACAACGGCATGCTCAACAAATGATATTAACATCTGAGAGCTAATACCGAATATTTTTGCTATCTCCTTTTTGACTTTAGAATGGCGTATGTCTTTAAGGAAGCGGCTCAAGAGTCCGAAAGTCATGATCTCAACATTTGCCCAAATTGGAGGGCGCTGGTTACGAACTTTTAGATGATGTTTTACACACGCCTTATCTTCTTGCTGCTTTATTAATCGTCCGAGCTCTCCTATATTTTGATAGTAGTTGATGCTATTAGCGTGGAAGTTGTTGGGGTCCTCAAGTGCTGCTGGCGAATCAAATTCTGCTAGATGATAGGAAAATTGGGTGCGTAGTGAGATCTCAAGACTCTTAGAGGCCTCACTGATAAGAAGCCTCAGCTTATAATCAAATTCGTATAAACGCCTAATGCTCTCAAAGCTCGTTCCATCGATGAAGGCTCCTGTGTCATCTTTTTTGAATACAAACCAATAGCCTGAAAGGCGGTAATAACTTACTAGCGAGAGAAATGCTTTGGCTTTTTCTTCATCCTCTATGATAAGGCCTTTATTCTTTAAATGTATGAGCTGTTCATCTACGTTTTTGAAATCCTTGTGTGTCATAAGGGTAGATAAAAAATGACCCCCCAATTTTAGCATGCACAAGTCAGAGGCTTGGGAGGTTCTGTTACCATTATGTTGACCATGTAGGTTAGTTAATTGCAAGCAGTTATTTGCTACTTTACCACAGAGCGCTTTGAGTTTGGGTGCACGATTGGTTTGGTGTATGGTTTTTTCTTCGCTACCTCTGCTAGAGGGGGCATATGAATTACTCCCCTAGGACCGCCTGACGGCAGCCGGCGAGGTCGAGTTTGCCGCTGGCGAGGATGGGGATTTGTGGGGTGTAGACGAGAGACCTAGGGCACCAGAGGGCTGGGATGTCGGCCTCGATGAGCTTCTTCTTCAGATCGGACATGAAGGTGCCAGCATCGTATTCCTGCAGGCTGGTGAGGAGGACGAGCGCCTCTCCCTTCTTCTCATCAGGGACGCCGACGATGGCGATATGGCGTACTTCCTCTTGGTCGAGTCCGAGCACCTTATTGATCTCGGCCTCTACGAGCTCGTGGGGAACCATTTCGCCTGCGATCTTAGAGAAGCGGGAGAGTCGCCCCTCGAGCGTGAGGAATCCTTCGGCATCGACGCGTCCGATATCGCCGGTATTGAACCAGCCATCTTGGAGGACCTCGGCATTGAGCTCGGGCTGACCGATGTAGCCCGAGAAGATATTAGCTCCACGGAGCCAAACGCATCCCGCTTGGGAGAGGGGGAGCTCCTCGTCTGTGATCGGATCTGTGATCTTGATGGCGACTCCGACGAGCGGGAGTCCAACCGTGCCGGCCTTTTCCGTAGGAATAAGAGTGGCTTCATCGGTAGTCTCAGGAGCAGGGAGGCTGAGGTAGGAGGCGGGAGAGGTCTCCGTGAGGCCGTAGCCCTCCAGGGGATACTTGCCAAAGCGCTTGTAGAAGGTCTCGGCGAGGTTCTTAGGAAGCTTTTCGGCTGCGGTGACGACGTACTTGAGGCCTGCGAGTTGTTCTGGTTCGGCGCGTCTGATGTAGCCACGGAGGAAGGTCGGGGTCGCAGTGAGCAGGGTGATGTTATGCTCTTGGATTAGTTCGGCGAGCTTCTTGGTCTCCAGTGGGCTGGCGTAGGTGACGAGGTTATAGCCCTCTAGTAGGGGGAAGAAGGTCGTCACGGTCAGGCCGAACGAGTGGAAGAGAGGGAGACAGCCCAACATGCTCGACCCTGCTTGGAAGTCGAGGCGAGAGCCGAACTGGCAGATATTAGCGAGGAGGTTTCGGTGGGAGAGGGGGACGCCCTTAGGAGTGCCAGAGGAGCCCGAGGTGAACAGGAGCACGGCCTCATCATGGTTACTACGCTGGTCGAGTTTGCGCTTTTTGATGAGCGAGTCTGTCGAGCAGAAGCGGAGCTTGATCATCCACTTGAGCGCGGCGGGCTTCAGCTTTTTCACCATCGTGTCGAGCATGAGCATTTGGGTCGGGTCAGGCCACGGAAAGGTGGGCAGCTTTTCGACGAACTTCTGGGCGGTGATGAAGTAGTCGAGATCGGCCTGTGAGATGGCACTATCGACACTGCCCTTGGCCGCGGTGAAGTTGAGGTTCACTGGAATCTTGCCAGCGAATAGGACGGCGAGGTTCGCGATCAGTCCTCCTTTGCCCGGAGGGAGGATGATCCCAACGCGGGGCTTATCGGTCTGGGTGAGGAGGTAGTCGGAGAGGGCGAGCGAGGCCGCTAGGAGGCGGCTGTAGCTCAGTCGCCCATTATCCATGCCGTCATGGATGAAGTGATCTTTCCCATATTGATGGAGCGCTCTCAGTAGCGAGGTCGTGATCGAGCCGTTGAGGAACTGACGGGAACTGAAGCACGCTTCCGCTGCGAGGAGCGTCTGCTGTAGGAGGTCGTCAGGAGTGGCCTCCGTGAGGAGTGGGCTCGTCTCCATGATGGAGGACGACTCGCTCTGGTCGATGCGGAGTCTACTATCTGTGGCGCGGTGTACCGCGAGGGTCGCGAGGGGCAGCTTGAGCGAGCAGAGGGTGGCGAGGATCGGGGCCGGGAGGTCGAGAGGGCCCCCCTTGAGCGTAACAGTGGCAGGTGGGAGGAGTAGCGCGATCCCATCTGTACCGAGGTGAGAGGG
>WTJZ01000011.1:7826-11383 GCA_011524615.1 Akkermansiaceae bacterium
TAACAGTGGCAGGTGGGAGGAGTAGCGCGATCCCATCTGTACCGAGGTGAGAGGGCAGATAGCCCACTGCGCCATCAGAGACCTCTAGGATCTCCTGGTCAGCCACGGCGGTAGCCAACTCTGGCGTGAGGGTCGTTCCTGCGACCTGTACGAGTGTGACGGAGCGGTTCTCTAGCGTAGAGAGGAGGTAGGCGAGTTCCTGAGCATTGAGACGGCTCGGAATGAGCAGGTGAGGTCGGGGCGAGAGAGGGCTGAGCAATCTAGGCGTGTTCATAACAGTCTTGATGAATCGAGAATGGCATAAATGGGTGGAATAGTTAAATCGATAGAGTTTGATGAAACATCAGTCTCATTAATGTTTGGTAAGCTTGAATAGATCTCCAGAGAAGCATAGAAGGTAGACCTCTCCCTGATGATCGGTAGCAAAGGAGCTGATCGAGTAAATCTCCCCCTGGTCTGGGAGGACGCTCTCGCTAAAGGAGCGGATCCCCGTTGCGCGCCCATTACTGAGTCGGAGAGACCACACTCTGGGGAGGGCAAAGTCGGCGAAGAGGTAGTGATTACGGAAGGTGTCGTATTCTCCCGTGTAGACGACACCACCAGTAATCGAGTAGCCTCCTACCGAGGCAGAGCCATCATGTGGGTAGGTGAGGATCGGGGCTCGGTGGTCTGGGGGGAGATCTCCCCCGACCTTTCTCTTAGGGGTGGCGACGTTGCCCTCTCTCAGGCGCCAGCCGAAGTTCGCGCCCTTGAGCTCACGGAGCGTGACACAGTTGATCTCCTCGTGGTCATTTTGCCCGACATCAGCGATGTAGAGACGGTCCTGGTGCCAATGACATCTCCATGGATTACGCAGACCATAGGCATAGATCTCAGGGCGAGCATCTCCATCGGCTAGGAAGGGGTTCGTCGACGGTATCGTGTAGCCCGAGCGAGCAGACACATCGATGCGCAGCATCTTACCGAGTAGCGAGCTCAGATCCTGGGCCTTGTTCTTGGGGTCGTTCCGAGACCCTCCGTCACCAGTAGCGATGTAGAGCATCTTATCGGGGCCGAACCCGAGCCACCCTCCATTATGGTTCCAGTACGGTTGGTCGATCGAGAGGAGTCGTTCTTCCCCCCTCAGCTTCAGGCTACGTTGGTCCAGTATCACGCGCCAGATCTCGGTATCGCCCTTCTTGTTCGTGAGGTTCAGGTAGGCGCGTCCACTCTGCGTGAAGTCGGGTGAGAAGGCGAGGCAGAGGAGGCCGCGCTCATTCTTACTACTACTGATGCGGTCAGACCAGTCTAGGATACGGGTACGTGTCCCTTGCAGGTCGGTTACGGAGATATACCCCTTTTGCTCCAGTACGAGGAAACGATCAGAGCCTGGGATCGCCTTCATATCCACGGGCTTCTTATACCCTGTATCGACTCTCTTCCAGTAATACGATTCAGCCTGTACAGACACGATTAGGAGTCCCAACAAAAGGAGCGCTTTCATGTCACTACCATTTACTATTCCCAGGCAGTTAGCAACTCACAAAATAGGGTCGGGACAATGTTCTCTCCGTTGGCACAGGAGACATGCATTGCCGAGGTAGAGCGCCTCCCCATCATCGGTTGGACTATGTGCAGTATATCAGTGAGGGACCCGTACGAGAAGTATGCGCTCAAAAACGATAATGACAAACGAGAGAAAGCTTGATACGATGTCACTATGACTGCTGAGACCCTCATAAAGGAAAATACTCGCTTTAACCGAGACGGGAGTCCGCTTGAAGTAGTGATCCCGTATGAGACTTTTATCGAGTTTATTGAAGAATATGGACTCGATTTATCATCGGAAGAAGTCGAAGCGATCAAAGAGGCGAAGAAAGATCACGATAGCGGAAATAGGCAGAACTACATCTCTGCTGAAGCGCTCGAAAAAGAACTCGGCTTAATGTAGTGCATACCGTTACTTATTCAAAAAGCGCAACGAGGGCTCTGCGCCGTATTCAGCGGAATCGTGCCGTACAAATCGTCGGTGCAATCAAAGAGTTAGCCACGCATGAAACTCCAGCACTACACCCTAATGTGAAGCAAATGAAGGGTGATTATAAAGGGTTCTATCGATTAAGGGTGGGGAACTACCGAGCTATTTTTGCGTTAGATCCTGATTCTAATGCTGCACCGGACCAGAAACTGCTACTTATTTCGGTATCCGCTATCGGTACCAGGCAGGGCATTTATTAATGAGGTACTCACAAAATAGGGTCAGGGCAAACTTCTCTCCGCTGACACTTGAGGCACGGATTCCCCAGGTAGAGATCGTCGATCCACTCCATCATCGGCTGTACCAAGTGGGGTTCATCGGTGAGGATGCCGGACTCAAAGTTACGTCGATACGGCGACTTAGCCCCCAGTCCCGCCCCCGTGAGATTGGCAGAGGTCTGTAACATGAGCTTCCCATCAATGAGGATCGTCTTCGTGTGGACTCGTGGGCATAAGATGCGCTCAAAGAGCGGCGACTTAATCAAGTTCGGGTACCGATCAAAGTCTTTCCGAAACCGCGGTCCAGGCTCCTTCGCATGGATCAGCCGTACTGACACACTCCGCTCTACCAAATCCGACAGCGTCTCCAAAAATGGAACCGAACGCCTCCCTTTCACCACATGCAGATCCTTGATGTCAGCCGTCACGATCCACAGAAACTGCTGCGCCTGAGGAACACGACTCGCGAGGACCTCATGGTAGAGTTGCTCATTCAATAACAGTTCCGTCATGTCTCCTCTCTGTAACACCGTCTCGATCTAGGTAAAATCTTTTCTGTGACGATGCTACGGTCCAGACTTGCTATCAGAGGCAGTATGAAGGTTGCTGTCCTTTCTGAGGATGGCTATTGGAGTTAGATCGCTGGAATTAGTAAACGATCTCGAGAACGAGTGGGCAATTACGTGTGGGGAAAGAGCGAAATGTGCTTGAATTGAGTTGATTATGGATCTAATTAAGTCAATGAGCGCAGAATAAGCGCTCCTGTTATGCCCAGCCTCCTTATAAAATGAGAACCCGACAAAGCTACAAGGACATAAATCAAAAATTTGTTATTAACGCTTCTCTAATTGCAGGTAAAGGGGCTGTCTTTGAGGATTTTTCCCAAGAAGACTTTTCTGATTTCTGCAGTAAAGAATCACTGCAATTTCCTAATAGCTATATCAACTTTCTAAAAAAAGCAAACGGAGGAGGAACATCTTTATTTCAAGATTTGTATATTAAAAACGGAATGAGAAAGGTGAAGATATTTGGTTTTAGGTCATTTGTGAAGGGTGGGGGGATAGTCGCGCACCCTGAAACGTGGCAGACATGTAATGAGGTTCGGCCAAGCTTTTTCTATGAGATATGTAGTTGTTCATTGAATAATGAGATACTTCTTGGCGTGAAGGAGCCATACCTAGGGATGGTATTTATATTTAATGATAGGCGTACTCAGGTTTATGACCCTGATTTCAAAGGGGATGTTTTAAAAGATAAAGGCTTAATTAAGTGTTACCCTACATTCCTTGACTTTGTTCATGATTTTAGGTGTGAGCCTAAGT
>WTJZ01000080.1 GCA_011524615.1 Akkermansiaceae bacterium
GATTTCCTTGCGCTGAGAAATGAGGTTTTTTTGGTATTCTACAAAGTTGCTGGCATAGTGAGGCTTAACTAGGCGGCTATAATTAGGAGGAGTATTCATTTTTGTAGATGATAGGGTTATAAATATAGCCTAGCGGATACAGATTTTATGT
The DNA here is from genome assembly GCA_011524615.1 of Akkermansiaceae bacterium. Lineage (GTDB taxonomy): Bacteria > Verrucomicrobiota > Verrucomicrobiia > Verrucomicrobiales > Akkermansiaceae > WTJZ01. The sequence goes on from WTJZ01000080.1 coordinate 152, forward strand.
TAATTATTCAATTAGAATAACAAAAAATGCTCTCATGAGGATGAGAGCATTTTTGTTTAATGATGAGGGGGAGAGATTACGCTGCAGCGAAGTTTGCTGAAACAACGTCCCAGTTAACGACGCTCCAGAATGCGTTGATGTAATCTGGACGACGGTTTTGATAGTTGAGGTAGTATGCGTGTTCCCATACATCGAGACCAAGGATAGGTGTACATCCGCATGCGTCAGCAGCTGCACCCATGAGAGGGTTGTCTTGGTTAGGAGTAGAGACGACAGCTACGCTCTTGTCTTCTTTGACGATGAGCCATGCCCAACCTGAACCGAAGCGAGTTGCCGCTGCATTTGCGAATTCAGTTTTGAATGCGTCGAATGATCCGAATGCTGCATCGATTGCTGCTGCGAGTTCACCCGTAGGCTCTGAAGCACCACCAGGGGTGAGAGTCTTCCAGAAGAGGCTGTGGTTGTAGTGTCCACCACCGTTGTTACGAACTGCTCCACGAATACCTTCTGGGAGAGCATTGAGGTCAGAGATGAGTGCGTCGATCGACTTTCCTTCGAGATCTGCATTCCCTTCGATCGCTCCATTGGTCTTAGCAACATATGCTGCATGGTGCTTAGAATGGTGAATCTCCATTGTACGTGCGTCGAAGTGTGGCTCAAGCGCATCGTATGCGTATCCTAATTCTGGTAGTTCAAATGCCATGTTGTCTTAATTTTGAGTTAATTGTAGAAGAGTATTGCTGTCATTTACACAATGTGTAAAGATTCTTCCAGAGGTAACTAAAAATGATCTTCGCTAAGACGCAAGTGGCAATGCTAAATATTAACGAATTATTATCATCCACCCCATTATTAAGTGCGGTGCTTGCAGCTATAATTATTATTGTAGCTCTCGTGACGCGTCTATTCCTTAAGAAACACTACAACCGTGTTCTGGAACGTTTACAGGAGACGAATCGTTCATTGGAAATTGCGGTTGCAGATATGGAGGCTCAAGAGGCTCAAATGAAAGCTGAGATCGATGATCTCAGAAAGGCTGAAGCCATCTTGATCTTACGTAATGGGCATCTCGAGAATAAGATGAAGTCTGAGACTAGTATTCCTCTACAGGGGACTGAGTCTTAGTACTGTAATCAGCGTCTTGGAGTCCCATCTCAGCTCTCAATTCTAGAATCTGATCATTATTACGGTCCCAGAGCTTTTGTGAGAAGGCCGTTGGGTTCTTGAGCTTTTTCTTTTGTTTGTGGATTCTCTTGAGTGCTTTGTCAGTGATTTGGTAATCGATTTCGCCTAATGCTTGATAGGCGAGTTCATAACTATCTGTTTGGTGGCAGATCAGAGCCATGTCGTTACCAGCCTCGATGGCCATTTTAACATCATTGCCACGACCATAATGGTTCACGATGGCACCCATGTCGAGGTCATCGGTGATGGCGATTCCCTTGAAGCCGACAATGTCGCGGAGAAGACCATTAATGATTTTTGGAGAGAGGGTTGCAGGGAGGTCGGGATCGATTTGTGAGAAGACGACGTGTGCGGTCATGATCGCATTCATCTCTGGTAAGAGAGACATGTACGGGATGAGGTCTGATGATTGTAATTCAGCGAGGGTACAGTCTACGGTCGGTAAATCATGGTGTGGGTCAGATTGAGCGAGTCCACAAGAGGGGAAGTGCTTGCCACATGTCAGCATCTTGAGTGCTCGCATGCGTCGGTTAACTAATCCAGCCTTGTCTAAGACATCGTTGACACTTGTGCCGTAGCATCTGCCTCTCAGTGCGTTTTGGACCCCACTGGCTTGATGGTGGTCGATGTCGAGTACTGGGCCGAAGTTCATATTGATACCTAACTGGTGGAGGTGCTGGGCGATGAGATCTGCGGACCAGCCGAGCTGGAAGAGGGTCCCTTGTTGCGCCAGTTCCTCTGCAGACGGAGGCGTGGCTCCTATAGCGGAGGTTCGCCATACACGACCTCCTTCATTGTCGATCGAGATGAAGGGGTCATCATATGTGAGGCTACGCAGGTCATCTGTGAGAGCTCTCACTTGCTCGACAGATTCTACATTACGAGAGAAGAGAATGTACCCACCTGGCTGGATTTTTTTGAACAGCTTGGCCTCTGCAGAGGTGAGAGTAGTGCCTTGTATTCCCAGAAATAGTAACTGACCTAACATAGTTCTATTCCATGACTTTTTCAGAACATTGCAATGAAAAGATAGAGATTCTCAGCATGGCTCTGAAGTTGCTGACTCGTCGTATTGGCCTTATAGTAATAATACTATGACCAAAGTTGTATTCCCAATCGTATCCCTAACAGTTCTCGCCTCCTTATTCACCCTCTCTTCTGTGTCTGCGCATTGCCAAGTGCCGTGTGGTATCTATGATGACCATGCTCGTGTAGAATCTATGCTAGAGGATGCGGCCACCGCAGCTAAGGCCGTCGTTAAGTTAGAGAGTCTCTCTGGAAAGTCTGATGTACAATCCCTCAACCAAGTGGTTCGTTGGGTCTCTAACAAGGAGTCACATGCTCAATCTATTATTGATACAATCTCAGATTACTTCCTGACGCAGAGAGTCAAGCCTACACAGGAGGACTATGCAGTAAGATTAGAGAAGCATCATCAGGTGATCCTACTAGCCATGAAGGCTAAGCAGAAGGCGGACACTGCTACACTGTCTGAGTTAACTGAGGCGATTGCAGAGCTAGAAGTATATTACCCGGCAGCAGAGTAGGCCTCGATTCCTGTAGGACGGACAAGGTGCATATGCGCCAAAGTGTTCTGTCCAGAGGACGGCAAAGGGTTAACTTTACAGGTTAGTCCTTTTTGGTCGCAGGGATTTCGGGTAGGGTAAGGTTCTCTGCGCCATGCAGAGTCGCCTTTGTCCACGCGAGGATGTACTTAGCCATATCGTGTGAGTCGAGGTCGATTTCCTTCTGGGCTGGATCTTGGAACCATTCGTCGGGCCAGTAGAAGAGGTCGAGGATTTGAGCCCCTGGGAGGGTAAGCTCAATCGTTTGAGCGTAGTAATCGACAACTTCGTCCTCGGTATCTACCTCACAGATAAGATCAATCATCTCAACGAGTTCCGGGTAGGTGAGATTAGTGAGTGCTGCTGGCTCGTTGTCTGGATTTAAGTCAGGTCTAATCATGCTCAAGCAAATGTGGAAAAGTGAAATCGTCGACAAATCCATGGTGTGGAATGCCGACGTCTTAGTAACTGGGCCTGGATTTTATGGCTCCTTACGGTCTCCGATGTTGAAGAGGACCTTACGCTTGAGTAACCATGAGACTCCGATAAGGTCATAGATTCCACGGAGAGCGCGATCCCAGTTGGTGTACTTAGATTCACCAGCAGAGCGTTCACGGTGGTTCACAGGCACCTGCGCGATCTTCATCCCAGCGTTCAGCATGAG
>WTJZ01000246.1 GCA_011524615.1 Akkermansiaceae bacterium
TCTCTGATGTTATTGCAGAAAAGTAAAATCAAAATTTAGCTTTATAGAGCTTATTTTTTGAAATGTAGTTATTGATAATTGGTTCAAGTAAATCTGAATCGTCGTGACGCTTAAGATGGTTCCGAACCGCGGTTGAGGAGCTTAAGTCATCGAATTTGAGCGGGGTGTAACGGTAATTTGGCCTGCTCTTAATCTCGGATTGACGCTCCAGAACAATGAAGTGGAGGTTGTCACGGAGGAATTCTGGTTCAGCCCAGGTATCGATGACAGTCCATTGATCTGTTCCCAGGATCCAGTATAAGGTGGTATTAGGGTAGAGCTCTTGGAAGTGTGCGACGGTCTTCCATGCATATGAGGATTCGGTAGAATCTAGCTCATAGGAGGAGACTTTTACCTTTGAGAGATGAGCGATCGAGAGTTGACACATCTCCAGGCGGTGTTGGTCTGAGGCCTGAGGGGCGTTCGCCTTATGTGGAGACTGCTTACACGGAATCATGTAGGCTAGGTCGAGGTCGAGTTCTGTGAGGGCGGTCTCTAGTAGTCTGGTGTGGCCCTTATGAACGGGGTCGAAGCTTCCTCCAAAGAGGGCGATCTTATTTGGCGTGGCGGTCATAGGTAAAGAGGAACTCGTGTTCGGATTGATGGAGAGAGAGGGTGCGGTTCTTGAGCAACTCTAGGATGGCTAAGAAGTGGGTAATCAGTTGGTCTAGAGGGGCGTTAGGAGGGAAGAGTTCATCAAATGTTCTCTGCTCCTGTAGTGAGTTGAACTGTGACGTGATCCATTGGCTTGCGTCGGAGATGAGAAAGTGCTCATCTTGGACGGTGAATTGTTGTGATTGGGTGTCGCGCCGTTGCAGCAAGCGCTGGAGGCAATCATGTAGTGCAAAGACACTGTACTGTTGCAGTTGACTTGTTCGAGGGGGCACTTCGACCTGTCTTGGGTAGAGTTGTGCGCATGACTGTTGCTTGTCTGCGAGAGCGAGTGACACCTCTTTGAACTTTTTGTATTCGATGAGCTGCTTGATGAGGTCCCAGCGTTCGAGTTCTACCTCGTCTTCATCATTAGAGCTGGCTAAGGAGCGAGGGAGGAGGGTCTTACTCTTGAGGTAGATGAGTTGGGCTGTCATGGTAATGAACTCACCCGACAGATTGATATTGATCGCTTGTAGCGACCTAATGTACACGAGGTATTGATTAATGAGCCTCACCAGATTCAGGGAATAGATGTCTACCTCATCCTTCTGTACCAGATGTAATAGCAGATCAAGAGGACCCTCGAAGGTATCGAGTGACACCTTATATGTCTGGGGAATATCCACGCACGTGAACCGTATGAGGATGGGCACAGGATGGCAAGATAGATCCATCAAGTGCTAATTATATTGACCAAGGAGGAGAAAACATTAAGTGTGAAAATTCCCCTCGTAGAAGAGTTATGAACGACGATCGTATTGAAAAGTATAACCAAGAGATCTCCGAATGGATCTCTAAGCAGAGCTTCTTGTATCAATTATTGAAGGCTCCTTCTTTGCTAAATACAGGGAGTGCGTGGGGGGCGTATCTGACCAAGCTGGTAATCAAGTTTGGTGGAGTGGCTCTCTTGCTAGTACTCGTTTTTATAGGGTTTAAGTCCGTTGAGCATACAGGTAAATCCTTTCATGCTGCAGTGATGAATCGGGTTCAATACTCTCTCCAGGCTGGAGAGATAGCGATGAAGCCTATCACGGGTGGGATAATTGTGCCTGTTGAGGTTGCTGAGATTAGTGCTGTAGGGACGAGGCAGAGTTTTTTTGAAGCGATTCGTATAAACGGACTAGAGCTGGATATGAACTCTCTGATTGTAGGTAAAGGACCATATGATGTGAGTAAGTTACATATCGCTAAGCTGAATGCCCACTTGAAGACGAGTCAGTATGATAAAGAGGGGTTCATTTACTCTCCTCTCTTTGATAAGTCGTGGTTCTACTGTCAGGAGATCGAGGTGAATTCATTCAATGTAGAATGGGGTTACTCGGAGAAGACTAAGGGCATGATCGAGCGGAGTACGTTAGCCTTGCAACGATCGGAATCTGGTGGCTGGACTGGATCTCTGAAGGGTGGGACTCTATCGTACCTCTGGATGAAGGACTTGAAGCTGGTGAGTGCGGATATCGTTCTGGAGCGTGATGCGTTTTCATTAACAAATGTGATTCTAGAAAAGAATGGAGCTCGCATTAAGCTTAATCTGAATGGAGATCAGTTTGGCGATGATCCTGCGATCTCAGGGACAGGTGAGATTACAGACTGTCCTACAGGGGATCTCTTTTCTAAGCCGTATTCAGATTATGTCACAGGCACGGTGAATGCTCAGTTCAGCTTCCAGGGATCTCCCGACCGTGTGGGAGGCGTACACTTTAACTTTAAGCCGCTTCCTGGTGCTGAGCCGTCCCGATACCGTCTTACTAGGAGTATTCCTTTGATTAAGGCTATGTCCACCTTGGATAACTCGTTGAATTATCGCTCTCTTTGGTTTCAGTCATCGGACTGGGAGTTAGAGTGTAAGGATTCTCAAATCATCATTAAGGATTCTGTTCTGACCTCGGAGGGGGGAGATCAGAATAAGTTGGTGATGGACTTCTCTGTAGGGTTTCCTGATGAGGAGGTGATTAACTTCTTGGTGGAGAGCGCCAAGGGGGATTTAACGTCACTGATTAACAGGAAGTCCGTGAGTAAAAAAGTCTTAGACCTCATCGATCAGAAGACAGCTATGTCTAGAGTAACTGGCGAGAGCGCTGAATTAGATGAGGATGACTATAAAAAGTTATTAAGAACAGAACGACACTTTAATGGGGCCGCTACTCTTTACCTCTCTGAGAACGCCTTTGCAGAGCGAGAGACCATTCAGGCGGAGTATCCTCTCAATAACGAGGGAGTACGAGAGTTTAAGGTTAATTTATCAGGGCCTGTTGAGGAAGTGACACAAGCCTTTACGCAAAAGCTCTTCAAGATGTCCAAAGGAAGTTTTTAACTGAGAGAGCCTAGGGAGAATCCCTAGGCTCTACTTATATTTCCAGATATCAGGATTGATCAGTGGGGTACAACGCGCACCGAGTCTGTCTCAAGGGTGTTGTCCTTACTGCACATTGGCCATCTGGCTCCCGATCTCTCTTACTGGGAGTGAAAGCAAGCCGAGAGGGGGGAGATGGTTTATTGCATCACAAGTCCGATTTATTCAGGGCGTGGAGTACGATGGACGAGGTCTAGGAATTCTTCTCGTTGTTCGGAATCATTGAGCGCTGATGTTGCGATTTGCTTCACCAGTTCTAGACTCGCGTTGTTGGTAAACTCTGATTCTCTGAGGATCATGCCATAGAGTGCGACGGCCGAGGCGAAGCGAAAGTCTGAACTAGCGTCATCAAAGGATCGGTCACTCTTAGGGATGACGGTCTCCATGAGGGTGCTCTGGGTGCTAGTGGGTTGCTTGTAGCGGAGCTTGACGGTCATGAGTTCATCCGTGACCGGTAGCTCAGGCGCGGGAGAGCTAGGGCTGTATTTTAGCGTATCTACAGCTGGGGTAGCAGGACCTGGGATCACCTCGTACAGGGCGGTGACTGTGTGTCCAGCACCGATCTCACCGGCATCGATCCGATCATTATTGAAGTCTTCATCCCTGAGCATGCGGTTAGCGTAACCAATGAGTCGATACTCGGAGACGAGCGCTGGATTGAACTCGACTTGGATCTTCACATCTTTGGCGATCGTGATGAGGGTGCTCGAGAGTTCTTTACCGAAGACGCGATGTCCTTCCTCCTGTGAGTCGATGAAGAAGTATTGGCCATTGCCATCGTTGGTGATTTGCTCGAGCATGGAGTCATTGAGGTTATCATAGCCGAAGCCTAGAACTGTCAGATAGGTTCCTTGTTGCGCTCTCTTTTTGACGATCTTGACGAGGTCGCTATTACTAGAGGCCCCGACATTAAAGTCGCCATCGGTCGCTAGGACCACCCGGTTGACCCCGTCTGTGATGTAGTGCTCTTTGGCTAATTGGTAGGCGAGATTGATTCCTGCAGATCCGTTTGTTCCACCCGAGGCGGCTAGAGTAGTAATCGCTTGAATGATGGTTTCTTTATTATCAGGAGTGACTCTCGTAGGGGGGAGGGCTACTCCTTCGCTCCCAGCGTAAGTGACGATGGAGAGGGTGTCGCGTTCGTCGAGATGGTCGACGAGCTTGAGGAAGCTGGCCTTGAGGTATCCGAGCTTGTCAGGTGCACTCATGGAGCCGGAGACATCGGCGAGCAAGACGAGATTAGAGGCAGGGCGCTCGTGATGATCAATCACGTGGCCCTTGAGGCCGATTTTGACGAGTTGGTGGTCTGGGTGCCAAGGGCACGAGGCGACCTCGGTGTGTACGGCAAAGGGGTGCTCCGAGACTGGGGGAGCATAGCTATAATCAAAGGCATTGACCAATTCCTCAACCCGAATGCTATCAGGCAGCACCTCTATGCCTCTATTGATATTGTTTCGTAGATTAGTATAGCTCGCACGGTCCGTATCAATGGAGAAGGTCGAGAGGGGGGCGAGAAGAGGGGAGCGAAAGATATTATCGACGGTTGCTTCATAGCGCACATTGAATCGCTCAGGTTGTAACATAGATTCTGCTGTAGAGAGTTCCACCATAGGTTCTGCTCTAGAGAGTTCCTCAATGCCACTAAAGCTGTCTGGGGCACCGAAGTCTGCAAAATCTCCGAAATCCTGAGGAGAAAATGATTTAGCAGGAATACTGATTTGTTCTGTGGGAACCGAGGTCATGAGATTTGAGGTCTCAGCTTCAGTAGATATACTGTAGCTAACAATTGTCTCAGTGGGGTCTGCATTAAAAGTCGCCCCAACGAACAATCCTAAGCCTAGACCAAAGAATAGGACGGCTGCACAGGCAGCGAGGCTGGAAATCATGAGGGTCTTTTTCCAGTATCGCTTTTGTGAACGAGGGACAGCATAGTTGAGTTGGTTAGAGATAGAGTCGAGGAGGTCTTGGTCGGGGGTGTGGAGTGGGAGGCGTGCATCTTCTGATAAGAGTGCGTGCATGAGTTGGTCTTGAGAATCTTTCATCGAAATGGCAATTTAGGCGTTCTTGCTGAGGCAGGTGTGGAGGGCTTGGCGGGCGCGGCTGAGGCGCTTGCGCAGGGTGGCATGTGCGATCTTGAGAATGGAGCTCGCTTCTTCTCCTGAATTGCCGTCATAATAGGTGAGCTGGATGGCTCGGTGGAGCTCGCGCGGGAGCTTCTGTAGGCAGTCCTGCAGGCGGTCAAATGAACCTGTCTCTGTGCGTTGGGAGAAGCTGTCTTCTAGGTAATCGAGGTGAGAGTCATCGAGAGTGACCTCTGGTCGGTTACCTCCCTTGCGTGACTTCGCCCAGTCCCTGATCTTATTCCGGAGGATGCCACGAAACCAGGTGCCGAAGTCTGCCTGAGCGGGGTTGAACTTTGGGAATTGCTTCCAAGCGACGAGGGCTGCCTCTTGAACGAGGTCACGAGCACTGTCGGTGTCAAAGACGACGGCGCGAGCATAGATCAGAATGTCTCGATGATGTAGAGTTAGCTCTGCGGTGAAAGCTTGCATCAGAATCTCGCCCGTCTTGAGAGAAGAGATGGGGATGATGTTGGATTCTGATTCCTGAGTAGATGGTGGTTGGTCCACGTCTTGATAGGCGGTTACGGTCATAGTTACCACCTATTGGAGATCTGGAAAGATAATGTGACATAAAAACAGGAGCAAAATTACATTCGCTGAGGAATCAGCGTCAGTAATTGCTCCTGTGGGTAGAATATAGTGAGGGGAGGTTTAGTTCACCGAGAGGGCGAGTTCTGAATCTACTTTGGTAGTCTTCTTAGGATCAATACGGGCACCGAGGTCGGGATAACTGATGAGGAAGTTGTTCTCATCAATGATATTGAAGACGTAGTGCGTGGTGCCCTCTGGTAGGGTCGCTGTCACGCGGCCATCTGCGGTGAAGGTAGCAGGAGCGATGAACCAGTCTTCACGGTGGAGACCAGCGCCACCATTGAGCGTGTAGTGGAGGCGTGCCTTCGTTACGCGTGCCGTGTCGGGAGCACATTGAGCCCATACAGTACGGCCTTCTTGTCCGGTCTCGAGTATCTTAGCGACCTCTTCTTGATGAGGGAGAGGAGCTGGGCATCGAGGATTCAGGTAGGCAGGGATGGCGTCTGCGTCTTGGAGTCGCTGATGTAGTTCGGTCGCCAGTTCTTGAGTCTTTTCAGGGTATTGTGCCGCTACGTCCACCGCTTCATTGAGATCTTTGGCGGAGCCGTCTTTCTGATAGAGCTCGTAGAGCCAGTATTCATTACGCTCTGGATTATTGATATGGTCATAGTTGTAGATGAGCTTCCATCGATCCTTACGGATGGCAGTATTAAGGGTAACACTATGTGGGAAGTGCCAGAACATGGTGTCTCTCACGCTCCCATCATTCTCTTTGACGAGAGCGGCATCTGTAGGGTCAGTCGTAATTAAGGTAGTGAGATCGCACCCATCGAGCTCGGTATCACTAGTGGTGCCGGCCAGGTTTAAGATCGTAGGCATGATGTCTAATCCATTGATCATGACGTCACTCTCTACCCCTGCTGGTACGTCAGGACCTAGGATGAAGAAGGGGACTCTGATCCCGCCTTCCTGTTGATTGACCTTACCTTTATCGAGAGGGAAGTTATCAGTGGCGTATTCTTGGTCCCATTCCATGCCTCCATTATCAGAGGTGATAAAGATGTAGGTGTTCTCGATCAGCTTGTGACCTGGCCAGCGTGGGTCATCCGTGGTCTTGAGTTGTTCCACGACACGGTGCACATTGTAGTCGAAGCGCTCTACCATCGCGGCATAGAATGGGTTATTCTGCCCCTCGGGAAACTCGACATCAGGAGTGAGTGGGTAATCGTATCCCATACGTGCAGCGTACTTTTTTACGAGGCTCTCGGTCCGCACGACGTTAGGGGCGTGAACGATGTAGGTCGCGAAGTAGCAGAAGAATGGCTTCTGCTCCTCTGTGGCATGTGAGACGAAGTCGAGGGCATCTTGGAGGTTCTGGTCATGGGCGAACCCATTTTCATCTAACTTGTATGGATCTCCTGGTTCGTTCGTTCCGAACTCAGAGTAGCGATGGTCGACATTACCTCCGACGGTATGGTGGATGCCTCTGTTTTGCTTGGACCAATGAAACCCTTGCTCAAGAGGGGTGGGGCTCCCTGCCCGACCGATGAGATGCCACTTGCCGGCGTGACCGTTGAGATAACCGAGAGGGGCTAGGGCCTCTGGAATCGTGACGAATTTATTATCGAGTTGGTGGTTCGTGTAGGCGGGAATGACGCGGGAGTGAGGCCAGATCGGTTTGGTACACTTGCCTCCGCCGACACTGGTGAGTCCCGTCTTGACTGGGTGTAAGCCGGTCAGGGCAGACCCACGAGAGGGGGCACAAACGGCTGCGGGTGAGTAGGCTTGCCAAAACTGGACTCCTTCCTTGGCTAGGGCATCCATGTATGGTGTATCAAATACGGCATTATCATCAACATCGTAGCATCTTACATCCTGCCACCCTAGGTCATCAGACATGATAAACATAAAGTTGGGCAACTCTGGACGATTCGAGGCCTGACTGAAGAGGCTAGTGGCAAAGGTGGCGGTGAGGAATAATGCTTTGTAGTGGAACATAATGATAGGCGATGTGTCTGGAGAGTTTCGTTCTTACTTACTCTTATTCGCGAGACCTCCGACCTCTGAACAACGATAAGGAAACTTTTATTCTTTTAGTCGTGAACAAGAGTAATGAGGGATTGTATCAATTGTGATGGTAATGATCAATTGTTAAATGCTTTTGGTTTGCTTGTTGGTTTATATTGCGGGAGAGTTCATTTTTTTGATAAAAAGGTGTGAGCATTAGTTGTATGGTTAACCAGATACTTATAATTAGAAATGAACAAACTACTATTTCCGGCCTTGTTCGTGGCGCAGAGTGTGATGGCTCAGACTTCATACGTTGCTCCAGAGAACTTTACCCTATCAGATGACCTCGAGGTTTCCGTCTGGGCGACCTCTCCGATGCTGTATAATCCGACTAACATGGACGTTGATCATCAAGGTCGCGTGTGGGTCGCAGAGGGGCGTGTCTACCGAGCCTTCAGGAACAAGGTGGCTCGAGCGGGAGCGAAGGATGGGGATCGTATCATGGTATTGTCCGATACAGATTATGACGGGCAGGCGGATTCGAGTCATGTCTTTGTGCAAGATCCTGAGCTAGTATCTCCACTAGGCGTTGCGGTCATAGGGAATAAGGTAGTCGTCTCTCAACCGCCATCGATTCTAGTATATCATGATGTCAATGAGGACGCTGTCTTTGATCCAGAGGTGGATCATAAGGAAGTGTTGTTGACTGGGTTTGGCGGCAAGGACCATGACCACTCTCTGCATTCCGTTTCAGTAGGTCCTAGTGGTCAGTGGTACTTTAATACCGGGAACGCAGGAACGCACATTGTTGAAGATAAGGATGGCTGGACTCTCAGGCTTGGGAGCTCGTATAAAGGTGGTTCCCCCTCGGTTACTAAGGCCGGCAAGTTAAGTGGGGGACAACCGGGATTAGTCAGTGACGACGGTCATGTGTATGTGGGGGGCGCCGTACTCAGAATGAATGCAGATGGCTCAGGATTACGAGTAGTAGGGCATAATATGCGTAACAGCTACGAGGAGGTAGTCAGCTCTTATGGCGATGTCTTCCAGAATGATAACGATGATCCTCCAGCATGTCGTACCACTTGGCTGATGGAGTATGCGAATATGGGATTTTCTTCTGATGATGGAACGAGGAAGTGGCAGAGCTCTCGACGTCCAGGCCAGCCAACTGCTGTGGCTCATTGGCGACAGGAGGACCCAGGTAAGTTACCTGCAGGAGATGTCTACGGTAATGGATCACCGACAGGCATTACGTTCTATGAAAACGGAGCACTAGGGAGCCAGTATGAGGGCTTATTACTCTCCTGCGAGTCTGCTAGAAATGTTATCTTTGGGTATTACCCTAAGCCTCAAGGAGCGGGCTTTGCGCTAGAACGTTTTGATTTCTTAAAGGTCAAGGGCGAGAAGGATGCGGTAAAGAAGGGGGCTGATGTCAATATGTTCCGCCCATCTGATATTGCTGTAGGTCCTGATGGCTGTCTCTATGTGGCGGACTGGTTTGACTCTGGAGTAGGAGGGCATAAGACTGCTGATAGTGGTTTTAGTGGAACGATCTATCGTATCGCTCCTAAGGGGGCTAACCCAGCTCCTCCGGTACTTAACCTAGAGACTACGGAGGGACAGGTAGAGGCGCTCATGAGTCCAGCGCATAATGTGCGTAGTCTCGGCCTAGAGGCTCTCAAGGCGCAGGGAAGTCAGGCGATCCCTGCGGTGAAGGCTCTACTAAGTGAACGTTCTGGTTACCAGCAAGCACGTGCCCTCTGGCTACTCGCACAGCTCGGTGAGGAAGGGGTGCGTGAGGTGGAGCAGTTTATGCAGACGACTCGTGACCCGCAGTTGAAGATTACCTGCTTTAGAGCACTCCGCTTCGTGGGGCATCGTGTGACAGAGATGATTAAGTCATATAAGGATGACCCAAGTGTAGCGCTACGAAGAGAGATGGCGCTGGCCTTACGTGATCAAGAATGGAGTGAGGTCGGTGAGCTACTCTACGATCTCGCGATCCAATATGATGGTGTAGACCCGTGGTACCTAGAGGCTATCGGAACGGCCGCTTCAGGGAAGGAATCTGAACTCTACCATGCTTTGATCAAGCGCTTCGCTCCTGGTGAGCCAGTGGCATGGACGCCGGCGATGGCTAAATTAGCGTGGAGGTTACACCCGGACGAGGCAGTGGGAGCACTACGGGAGAGAGCGATGACGACAGAGCTCAGCAAGGAGACTAGAGTAGAGGCTATGACCGCTCTAGGGCATATTTTCACCGAGGCCGCAGCACTAGCGATGGTAGATGTGGCAGAAAAGGGGCCGAAGAGAACCCGTGATCTAGCACAATGGTGGCTCGCTAGTCTCTCTTCAGGGAAGTGGGCGCCGTATAAGCGCAAGATGAAGGGGCTCAATGTGAACCCTGCAGCACTCTCGGCTAAGGAGAATTATCTCGTGCCTCTCGGTACTCCGATGAGCACGCATCCTACAGTAGCGGAGGTCAGCAAGCTGAAGGGCGACCCTGTGAGAGGTCAGGCACAGATCGCTCGCTGTTACATGTGTCACCAGGTAGGAGAGGCAGGAATAGAGTTCGGGCCTAATCTATCAGAATGGGGGCTCGGTCGCTCAGTGCAGGAGATCGCTAATGCGATCATTAATCCTAGTGACGCGGTCGCACATGGATATGAAGGCAGTGTGATCACGACTAAACATGGGAACAAGGTACAGGGCATCTGTCTCGAAGGCGGCAGATCTGTACAGGTGACGATGCGCGTGATGGGTGGTGGTGAAGTATTGATGAAGTTCAACGAAGTCAGTAAGCATGAGATGATGAAGAAGTCTCTCATGCTCTCTGCGGGGCAACTCGGCCTCTCGTCACAAGATGTTGCCGATATCGCCGCGTACCTCAAAAGTAGAGGGAATTAATCCACTATGCCCATACTCTGACTCCTAAGATCACTGCTTAAATGGTATTACTTGGAGTCATTCCATGAGCGTTCCATCTGCTCTAGCGTGGCCTGAGTGAGGCTCAGGTCATGGTCAGCGAGTCGGCGTTCCATGGCTGTGAACCGCTCTTGGAACTTAAGGTTTGCTTCATGGAGGAGCAGTTCAGGGTCTTTCTTGAGCTTGCGGCTGAGATTGACTACGGAGAAGAGGAGGTCTCCGAGTTCTTCCTCGAGTGCACGTGATGAGTCTTGAGCCAGTTCATCTTCTACCTCTTGTAGCTCTTCCTTAATCTTATCAATGACTCCATGGTGATCAGGCCAGTCGAAGCCGACCTTTGAGGCTTTCTTCTGGAGCTTTTGGGCTGCGAGTAGCGCGGGGAGTCCTTCGCCGACCTTGTGCAGATAGGGGAGGTCCATCGCCTCTCCTTTTTCCTGTCTCTTGATTTGATCCCACTGGGTCAGTACGTCTGAAGTGTTCTCGACCGAGCTATTCCCGAAGACATGAGGGTGGCGTCTGATGAGCTTATCCGATACTGTCTGTGCGACCGCATCGAGGTCGTGACGCTCTTCTTCGCTGGCTATCTGGGAGTGAAAGACGACTTGTAGGAGGAGGTCTCCGAGTTCTTCTTGTAGGTTCGGGTAGTCCTCCTTACGGATCGCATCGATTACTTCGTATGCTTCTTCGATCAGGTTAGGGATCAGAGA
>WTJZ01000048.1 GCA_011524615.1 Akkermansiaceae bacterium
AGGATGTTATGAGTCTTACCATCAGCGGCAGTAGTATCCGTGAGCAAGTAGGAGCTATGACTATCTTCTGTGGCTTCCGGAATGGGGTATGTTCCTGTCCAGCCATTGAGTTCCTCATTGTAAATATTGTACCTTGAATTCAGAGGGTGGTTAGCTCCTGTATCTGCGATGTGAGATATATCCCCTCCGTAAGTATTTGTGTACGAGTCAATACCACATTGACTATTAGAAGCAATAGGGTTGCTTTGGAGCATGCCCTTGGTAAATAGATGAGTCTGGGAGCTATTTAATGAGACCGGGCTGATGCCATTCATACCGATGGTATAAACGAGAAAAGGGCTACTCTCGTCGAGTATAGAACTGAGGCTAGCGCTGATTTCCTCATCATGCTCAGGGAAGAGGCTTTCCTTCTCTTGAGTAGTAAAGAGGGTCGGGTCATATGAAGCTTTATGTGTTTCAACACCATCATTACTATTTACAAGGCTGAAGCTTATTCCTAAATTATCTTTGTCAGAATATTCTACAGACGAAATAGTCAAATTAGTTCCTGATAAGTTTGCGTAAGGAATATCAATGGGTTGTCGGATGTTGACAACTTTTTCTTCATTCCGAGGAGTGGTGATAGTTTTCTGTGCTTCTTCAAGAGCTACGAAGCTAATGCCTACTTCTCCAGTAAAGCCTGGATTAAGCATAAATTGCCAATTGCCACTCTGGTGCGAGGTAGAGCTGACCCCAAAGACCTTAGACTCACCCGGTTGGAGGGTAACAGCAGATGCTATGGTAAAGGCAAAGTTACTCACATTGTTCCCCCAGCTGCTCGTGAACCCTCCACCCACGAGTTCTTCAGTGGTAAGAGTGGTCGAGAAGGTGTGATTACCGGATAATGAAACCGTGAATTGGAATGGAAAAAAGTTTGTTCCACTTAGCTTGCAGAATTGTGGGATGGTAAGTTCCACGTTGTAAGGGTTCCAAATAGTAAGGGCTGGGGTGAGCTGAATACCAGGATTATAAAAGCCAGCGTTATGAGGGTTTTCTATGACTATTGTAGAGATGACAAACTGGAGTCGGGCGAATGAGGGGTAACGGCGAGTATTATTTTGCCAGTCTTGCGGGCTAGGTTGAGGTCCGCTTAGCAAAGCATGATAAGACGGCATTGTTAAGTTTGATGAGTTCGTACTCGTGAGGTGCTGGTACTGGGTCATGTAGTCGGCCAATGCGGACCATGAGGTAATCGCAGAAAGGTTGTGAGCTCCTGCTCCACGGTCTTGATTAATATAATCATACCAAGGGTAGAGGAGGGGATTCGCAGGGAAGGTGTCGAAGTTAGACTTAGAAGCTCTCTGCGCGGCTGCGAAGGGGGTGAGTTGGTAGGTGGAGAAGCTAGAGGCGGTGTCGGGGAGGCTGTTGTATTGCTCCGAGAAGAGGCTGAGGTCCTTACGCCATCCTCCCGTGGCGGT
The DNA here is from genome assembly GCA_011524615.1 of Akkermansiaceae bacterium. Taxonomy (GTDB): domain Bacteria; phylum Verrucomicrobiota; class Verrucomicrobiia; order Verrucomicrobiales; family Akkermansiaceae; genus WTJZ01. The sequence goes on from WTJZ01000048.1 coordinate 1,458, forward strand.
GTTGGTCAGGAGACCGACGCCGTGGGTGTTGTAGTCAAAGAAGTTTGGGGTGGGAAGAACTTTATAATCATCATCTATGAGCTTAAGGCTCTGCTTAGATGGGATAACATGTCCTGGCGTAATGGTATCGAGTTTATCGAAGCCTGAGATGCTCGCGTCTATTTGACCATTAGAACGAGTACGCTCGAGCCACTCAACGATGTCGTCGTCGCTGGTACCTGTAGGAGCGGCGGCTGTGTCGGTCTGGAGGGTGGCCTTGGCGTTTTCTCCAGTGGTGAACCAGGCGTACGCGCCTTGATTGGTGTCTACATCAGTAGGGGTGACATAGATTTGATCCGCGATATTGGTGGTCGAGTTTGGTCCTAGGAGTTGGATATTAGTTCCATTACTGGTATTACTGACTCCTGCGAAGTCGGCGACATTTGGTGCATCTTGGTGGTGTGCCGAGGTGAGCCATCCGAGGAAGCGTCCATCGTTTTGACCAGATTGTTCAGCGGCATTTGGGTCACCTGGGTTGAGCTTTTGGGTGTAATCTGGGATGCGAGGTTGTCCCGAGGCGAGGTGGTCAGAGCCCTCCCAGCTACGCCAGATGCCTGTGATCTTAGGGTTAGCGGGATCGAGGAGGTCCGCATTCGCTGAGATACGGGTGTCTGCGCCAGAGAGATTCTGGAGTTGGGAAAGGGCCTGGACCACTGCGAGCTTAGCATTGGCCTGCGCCTCGTCCTCGGAGGAGGTATTAGTGGAGGAGCTATTGACAGAAGAAAGAGTGAGGAGACTCACGGCGACGAGCGCGAGTAGGACAATAAGACTAAGAGTCGCAATGAGAGCGAATCCGGGAGTGCAAGTTGGTTTGCGTTTTATCATGGCCTTTAAGAATCTGCCCAGAGTCTACTGGGTGTATTATCTTAATGATAACTAACATGGATTCTTGACGGATATCGATAAAATAATTGAATAATCCAACGTTTTTGGGTTGTGTTTATTTTTGAGGCTCTGTCGAATAATCGAGGATACGGCTCGTATCAATGGAGAGAGGCATCTCTAGAACGAGAGGTGTACTGTGGAGAGGGTAACAGAAGCGTTTCTTAGACTTCAGGGTGAAGATGATGACGAGCAGGATCATCAAAGCAGCTCCCGCAATGCCAGAAAGCAAGAGAGGTGAGGCTAGGTATGTCTGATGCAGAGCGGTTGGCTTGATGAGATCACTTGTCAGAGCGTTGGTTTCGGGCGTCTTGAGTGCCTCTGAGAGGAAGTCGTTAGCTTCTTCCTCGATGGGGGCGAGAGGGGTAGATAATGGAGTTGGAGCAGGGGAGCTGTCTTTACTCGGAGCGGGTTCCTCTGTTGCCGTCGGTCGGACTGTAGGTTCAGGTGCTGGAGGAGGCGTCGTTGGTACGGGGGCTTCTCGCTTTACCTCCTCTGTCTTGACGATCGGTGGGGGCGTAGGCTTAACAGGAGTGGGTGGCTGCTCTACGGGGATGTGGTAGCGGTTAAACCCATGGTAGGGAGAGAGGGATTCCTCTAGAATTGGTTCAATCAAAGCTGGAGGGCAGGCCGGCGCGCGAAAGAGTTGTTGCAGAGCTACTAAATCGGGCGCGGAGCTGAAGTCGGTGATGTGCGCGAGAGACTTCTGTTGCTGTTCCCACTGTGGGAGAGGGGCGATTTGGTTAATCGCCTGAATACTCTCGGACTGAGTCAGAGTACGAGCGGAGAGGAGGGTAACCAGCCCCAAGACGGTAAGGCAGAGAGATCTCATGGGCGTGGCTTACGAGGGGCATTCTGAGACTGTGGAGCTCCAGGAGAGGGGGCGAGGATAGCGTCGGGCTTTCTTGCTTTGGATCTTTTGGTCGGGGGAGAAGTTTTCTTACGGAAGAGGGACTTGAAGAATAAGCCGAAGGCATCGGATCTGCCTTCCTTAGGGCATGAGGTGGTCAGGTGGGTAGTCACCTGGGCGAGGACATTGACGAGAGCCTCATAATATTGACCATCCCTTAGGAGAGGGCTTGCAGACATCATGAAGTCGAGTCCTTCATTATTCTGGAAGTAGGGTGCGATGCCGTACCCGTAGCTGAGGGCGCATTGGTCAGACTTGGGGTCGAGATAGAGTAGAAGCCCGTACTGTTGGTGGGTCTTCTTTGGGAGATCACGGAAGTTTACCTTATTAAGGAGCCAGAGAGCCTTAGAGTCAGGCTCTGCTCCGACGGCCTCTATTACGATGGCGAAGTAGAGCCCAGGGAAGGTCTTGGAGAACTGATCTAACTTCTGGGCGATCTTTGACGCCTCTTGGGAGTTCAGGCTCCCGCATTTGTCGGAGAGCCTGTTGAGGCCATTGATTAAGGTATCTTTACTTTCAGACTTACTGTAATAATCGTCTAGAATTTGGAACGTGAGCGCGCACTCAGGGTCTGGACAGCATTGGTCAGAGGCCTGGAGTGCAGTGTTACACGCTGGACACAGGTAAGTCACGAGAGGTTAGCGGGGTGCTCAGTAGAATTGGTCTAATTACCATTCAGTAGTGAGTCCATACTTTTCTGCGAGGACGAGGAGTTCATCTCTCATCGGCCACTCATCTGGGCGCTCGCTGACGGTATGGCGCTTACTCGCTCCCTTGAGTTTCATACATCCCGTATTGTCTCCGATGGTGCGGATCTCGGCCACCTCCTCAGGGGAGAGGCGGAGGTCTGGGAGGCTGGCGACTTCCTTGATCATCTCCTCGATGGATGGCGCATCAGGATTAGGTTCCTGGATACAGGTTGGGACGACGCTTTTGACTGGAGCTTGCGAGAGGTTCCAGATACAGGCGAGTTGGATCGGGCTGAGATTATGACGCTCGGCGATCGGTCTCATCTTGTCAATGAGTTGGCAACCTCTCTCGATCCATCCATCTGGGCGGTACGCACGGTGGTCACCAGGCTTGAACTCGTATCCAGGCTTCATGATGTCGAAGAAGAGCCCTCCGTAGTCTACTACGCGGGTGAGGAGGTCGACATTATTTGCCTCTGCGGCTGCGAGGACATGTTGTCCTGGCCATGGCTCTAGAGGATTGAGAATGATCATGGTCCAGTCGATGAGTTCGCCAAAGTTCTCGAAGGAGTAGATCATATCCAGAGTGAAGCCATTGGCTGGTCCAGGGGCTAGTCCGAGGCGCTCGGTGAGGCCTTCCTTCTTAAGGTATTCGAGGCCACTCCAAACATCTTCACTGATGTAACCGAGTTCATCTGGGTTATGCAGCATGAGGAGGTCAAAGTGGTCAGTCTGGCAATTCTTGAGAGAGTCTGAGGTTTGCTTAAGGAGGAACTCGCGATACTCAGATGGAGAATTAAGCTCAGGGTTAGTGAAGCGAGGGTAACCAGAGCTCCCTTGGCGCTGCCCCTTATAGTGGTCATGTCCGACCATACCTACGAGGCAATAAGAGTCCCTATCGTATCCAGCGAGAGCCTTTCCTAAAGCCTCATCTGCACGACCGATGCCGTAGACATCTGCAGTCACAAAGGTGCGAATCCCTGATTCATATGCCAGCTTGATACACTCTGTGTAACGCTCTTCAGTAAGGGTTTCTCCATAGTGCATGTATCTGCCTCCACTCCAGGTTCCGTATGCGGTCGTCGTTAAGTCCATGCGAGTAAAGTGCATTTTTTGTGCCACAGAAGTCAATGCTGGATAATGGGAAACTCCAGAATGAAGAAGGAAGGGCAAAAGGGGAATGAGAGAATATCCGTTAGCTAGGGTTTGGGCTTGGTGGTCAATGATTGACCACGAACTGATAAGGGACTCCCCAAATATGTCTTCTGAAGAGAGGGTGTTTTTTTCTTAATCCCTTATACTATAAGGGTTTGGGGAGTTTGGCACGAGGTGAGCATAGTAATGATAACAAGAAAGGAAACACCATGACTAAAAACATCAGATACCGAGGAGCAGTTCAACCAATCGCAGAGTACAACCAAGAAGTAAAAGCACACCAGAAAGTAGCAGATCGTGAATATGATGGAACGTACCGAGGTGCGCAATTCCACCATAATAAAGGTGAGGACGCAGCGCACCAAGCGGCCGCACAACATGAAGCCACAGTGATGTACCGAGGTGCTACTGATAAGGTCATGATTAGCTAATAACGACCTCATAGCACAGTTGTTTGTAATGCCATAGCACCCCCGCAAGAGCACTCTCTTGCGGGGGTGTCTGCGTTGAGAGCTGAGCCAATACGGGTTAGACGAGCCCGAACCCGAGGGCTATACCGTTTTGCTGAACCTTCATACTCCCGAGGAATCTGGTAGCGAGAGATGGCTCGAGGGTGTGGATCGGCTTCTTATTCAGGATCGATGGGGCGATCTCGTTGATGAGGCTACTGATCGTGTTCGTGTAGTGGCCTGGGATATTGTCCAGCTGGAGAGATTCGACACTGGGGCTCTGGAGGAAGATGCCGCGAGACTCCTTATCATAACGGAGGCCACAGGCGACTTGAGCAAAGCCGGTCTTTTTACCCGCGAGTGACCCGAGGGATGAGATCCCTGTCATCTGAGCTAGTCCTTGAGTGAGACCTGCTTCTACACCTAGTCCGAGACGCACCTTATTGATGTCAGGAGCGAAGCTCAGCTTTGGCTGCGTGAGGCTGACACTGCCGATGCCATTGTAGTTACGGTTGAATGGGAAAAAGGGGAGGAGCTCCTTCATGATCATATCATTACTGATGAGGTATTGTGGGATGAGCCCATTGGTCAGGCCTCCGAGTTCAGCACAGGAAGGAACCAGTGCAGCACCTGCTACGAAAGGAAGTCGTTTGAGTAAATCGCGTCTATTCATCGTCACTATAGAGAGCGCTATAACGAAGATGTTCACAATTCTTAAAAGAATAAATGATCATCGGGTGACTCTCTATGTGATGCGTGATAGAGTCATGAGTGTGGCTAGGGGAGATCGGAGGGGCGAGAGCGATGACTGGAGGGCAAAAAACACGATTGACCTTTTGAGATCCTCAGACTACACCACACCACATATGGCTCCACTCTACGAAGGAAAAGCAAAGCGTCTCTACGCTACAGAAGATCCAAACGTGCTCCGCATGGAGTATAAGGATGATGCGACTGCGTTCAATGCTGAGAAAAAGGCTCAGTTCGAGAACAAGGGGAAGCTTAACAAAGCGATCACGCTTCTGATCTATAAGATGCTAGAAGACCGCGGAATCGAGACACATATCGTAGAGGATATTGATGAGACAAACATTCTAGTGAAGAAGGTCGACATTCTCCTCGTAGAAGTGATCGTCCGTAACATCGCTGCTGGTGGATTCAGTAAGCGTATGGGAGTGGAAGAGGGAACACCATTTGAGACTCCTATTGTAGAGTTTTCCTACAAGTCGGATGAACTTGGAGATCCATTGATCAATACAGATTACGCTCGTGAGTTAGGCCTCGCTACTCCTGAGGAGTGTGCAGAACTCAAGCGTCAGGCTCTGGAGATCAATGAAGTCCAGAAGGAATTCTTCGACAAGTGTGGACTCACGCTTGTAGACTTCAAGATTGAGTTTGGTCGCCCAACAGACGAGCCGAGTAAAATCATCCTCGCTGACGAAGTAAGTCCTGACACCTGCCGCCTCTGGGATAAGGAAACAGGCGAGAAGCTGGACAAAGATCGCTTCCGTCAAGACCTCGGCGGAGTAATGGAGGGCTACGCAGAAGTACTCCAACGTATCGAAAAGGCTTCATCTTAGTCTACCCCATACCCAGACTTTTAATAAAAAAGCGCTCCAATGAATGGAGCGCTTTTTTTATTTGTATGCGTAGAGGTGTGGTGATTAAAGGTGAGGTATGAGTATTTCCCCTGAGGATGTTAAGGCGGTGTCGAATGCGCAGTTACAGGAGTTGGGCATTGTGACGAATGATGAGTTACCGACGATGGATGTGATCGAGGAACTAGAGCCGCAGACTGCACGTGATGTGGCGCGTAGGGCATTGGTGCTGATCTATGTTTTAGGGCTAGGCTTTGGGGCTAAGCCGCTGAAGCTGAAGAAGGCGCTCACGGATTATAGTCTCTGGGACTATGTGACAGATGCGGAGCGAGCGTTGTTAAATAAGAAGAATCTCAATGAGCAAGACCGTATCAATGCGCAATGGTTGATCGAGGATGTACAGGCCTTAGCCTGGTGTCTGGGGCTCGTAGAGTTGAAGCCATTTGAGCACTATGATGATGATATCGCGAGCCAGTTTCCTAAGCTCTATACGAGTCCTAAGGAGTTCATCCTCGGTGCTACCTTACGCCCTTATGAGGAGATGTACCAGCAGGCTGACTTTCATTATCGCCTGCATTGGGTCGCTCAGAACGGGGTAGAGGAGAGTGACGACTTTCACGTATCAGTAAGCCTCATTCAGGAGAGGCGCCGAGCTCTCGAGTGGGTGATCGGTGTCGATCAGGACTGGGACTCTGTCTTGGTCGTAGACGAGGAGTAATCTCGCCGTCGAGTGCGGGAGCATATGGGCTGTGTGTGGGCAGCCCATGCTTCGCTTTTTTAGGGGGGATTAGTGGTGTTGTTTTTTGGTGCGGTATTTGTGCTTATTGAGTATGTTTAGGGGTGTTTAATGAAGAATCGAGTATATATGGGTGTACTTGTGTGAGAAAGCGGGGTATCTGGGATTATATGAAACAGGTATCATCTAAGGCGCAAGGAGTGCTTGCGGATCGTCGATCGTTTTTGAAGCTCGGGGGCATGTCCTCGGCGTTGATGTTGAGTAGCCGCGCGGAGACGATGGCGGGGCCCTTTACTAGAGCGGACTATTCTCCTCATTTGATCCCAGAGAATAAGCGGCTGAGTAAGAAGTGGATCGCGTCGATGAAGGCGGAGGGGAATCCTGAGGTCTACACTGGAGCGCAGTTAAAGTATATCGGAATGCCAGTGGGCGGCATCGGGTGTGGTCAGTTATACCTCGGAGGGGATGGGCGTCTGTGGCACTGGGACATCTTCAAGTCGAATTATGACCGCGAGAAGCACGAGATGAAGATGAGCGCGATGACGATGGGGGGACATTACCCTCATCCTGTTGAGATGGGGGCAGAGTATTGTTACCAGAATGGGGCTGATGTAGATCAGGGCTTTGCGGTGCGAGTGACGGCTGGAGATCAAGTGGTGAAGAAGACGCTGGATAAGGATGGGTTCAAGTCAGTCTCGTTCCGAGGTGAGTATCCTGTGGGGCGAGTCAGTTATCGGGAGGCGGGTTTCCCTGTCGAAGTGGACCTGGCGGCCTTTAGTCCGTTCATCCCTCTGAATACGAAGGACTCTGCGCTCCCGGTGACGGTGATGCAGTTCACGGTGAAGAATGTGGAGCAGACACCGGTGGAGGTCGAGCTCGCGGGATGGTTACAGAATGCGGTCTGTCCGTATACGACAGAGGCATCGCGAGGTACTCGTCATAACGAGTATCTCACTACAGCTGATCGCACGACCCTCCTGCAGACGATCTCTGGAGAGGTCGATAAGGAGCACGGGTATGGATCGAGTGCGCTCTCGATCTTGGCGTCTGCAGGGGTGAATGGCGCGACGACTGTCGGTGAGGACTTGTTTAGCTCCCTAGAGGGTGCGCCTGAGGCATCCTCGGCGGATCTTGGGCAGAAGCTGCTCGGAGCACTGGGCCAGATGATCACGATCGCTCCAGGGGAGAGTCAGACGGTCACATTCTTAGTCTCATGGTACTTCCCGTATCACCAGAAGCGTACGACCCCGAATTCTCAGCTCTTTAGTACGAGGCACTATCGTCCATGGTTTAAAGATGCAGGAGAGGTGGCGCAGTATGTCGCGACTGACCAAGAACGCTTGATCGGGGAGACGCTGACGTGGAACCAAGTGTGGAATAATAGTACCTTACCACAATGGATGCTCGACCGTAGTATGATCCCACTAGACTGTATGGCGACTCAGACCTTCCATTGGTTTGAGAATGGACTGCCGTGGTCATGGGAGGGAGTGGACTGTTGTGAGGGAACCTGTACGCATGTCTTCCACTACGCTCAGGCGCTGAGCCGTCTCTTCCCTGAGCTAGAGTCGCGTGGACGTGAGCTGGTGGATTATGATCTCGCCTTCAAGGAAGACTCGGGCGGTATCGGATATCGCGGTCAGGATACGCAAAAGGTGGCTGACGACGGTCAGGCCGGGACGATCCTCCGTGTCTACCGAGAGCACCAGATGTCGACCGATGATGCCTTCCTCCAGCGATTATGGCCAAAGGTGAAGAAGTCGCTAGAGTATCTCCTGGCTAAGGATCCAGATCAGGATGGCATCATGACAGGGCATCAGGAGAATACCCTCGATGCGGCCTGGAGTGGTAAGATCGCGTGGCTCAGTAGTATGTACCTAGGGGCACTAGCGGCTGGTGAGGCGATGGCTGTCGAAGTGGGTGAGACGGAGTTCGCCCAGCTCTGTAGACGTATTCTGGACCGTGGATATCAGACGATCGTGTCGGAGCTCTACAATGGAGAGTACTTCATCCAGACTCCAGATGAGGAGACCTTCCAGCGCTTTAATACCAACGATGGCTGTCACATTGACCAAGTATTGGGGCAAGCTTGGATGCATCAGGTGGGATTAGGCCGGGTCATTCCTAAGGAGCAGACGGTCTCAGCGCTGAACAGTCTCTGGAAGTATAACTTCGCGCCTGATGCGGGGGGATACGCGCTGAAGCATCGTGAGATCGAGGAGGCCTTCCGTTGGTATGCGATGGAGGGTGAGGCTGGACTCCTCATGACGACATGGCCTCGTGGCGGAGCGGAGAAGGCGATCCCAGGGGCGACGCTACGTTCGGCGGAGAATCCGACAGAATGGACTGGGCCTGGAGGATACTTCAATGAGTGTATGAATGGGTTCGAGTACCAAGTAGCGTGGCACATGATCGCAGAGGGCGATCCTGATAGTGAGCTCGTCGAGCGAGGGCTCTCACTCATGAAGTCGGTGCACGACCGCTACGGCGCCGAGAAGCGTAATCCGTATAATGAGATCGAATGCTCTGACCACTATGGTCGCTCGATGGCATCGTACGGGATCTTCCTGACCGCATGTGGATTCTCGTACCATGGACCAAAGGGAGAGATCGGGTTTGATCCTAAGATCCGTCCGGCACAATTCAGAGCCCCGTTTACTAGTGCAGCAGGATGGGGAACGTATGAGCAGAGTCTAGGGAAATCCGTGATGGATGCCAGTATCACACTCGCATGGGGGAGCCTCAAGCTCTCTAAGGTGACGCTCACGCCTGGTAGTCTCAAGGTTACTAAAGCGATCGTGAAGCTTAATGGCGCGGCTCTTCAGACTCAGGTGATCGCTACTGGTTCACGAGTGGATCTGATCTTACCTGATGGAGTAGAGCTCCAGCAGGGGCAGACCTTAGAGATCGTTCTCGCTTAGATAGAGAGCATATGGTCATGCGATGAGGAGTTCTCTTGATCGCATGCTGAGAGGTCGTGATGACCCGTCCTCTGTCCCTCTATCAGCTGGCTTCCGATGAAGTGAGCTGATCGATAGCGTTCTGGATGATGCTACCGTGATCGAAGGCTAGTGCAGGGAGGTTATTGAGTTCGAACCATTCTGCTCGCGCGGCGTCATCTGCAGCGGTAGGGCTAAGGGTCGTGTCCGTGGTCTGCCCCCAGTATACTAATGAGATCGTATGGCCACGAGGGTCTCGCCCAGGGCGCCCCCAGAATCCGAGAGGTTGGAACGTAAGGCCCGTGAGAGAGGTCTCCTCTGCTAGCTCACGGTGAACCGCATCATCTGGGTTCTCATTCTTGTCAACAAAGCCGCCCGGAAAGGCCCACATGCCGGTATAGGGCTCATGCTTACGCTCAATGAGGAGTACTTCATAACGCCCAAGATCATTCTGTCGAAAGAGAATGGCATCGACTGTCACGGCGGG
>WTJZ01000087.1 GCA_011524615.1 Akkermansiaceae bacterium
CTCATCATGAGCCATAACAAGACCCTCGCTGCCCAGCTCTACTCAGAGTTTAAGAACTTCTTCCCTCATAATGCGGTCGAGTACTTTGTCTCTTACTTCGACTATTACCAGCCAGAGGCCTACATCCCCCGCTCAGACACCTACATCGAGAAGGACTCGGCCGTCAACGACGAGATCGAGCGTCTCCGCCTCAGTACGATGGGATCACTGCTCACGCGCCAAGACACCATCGTCGTCGCCTCTGTGAGCTGCATCTATGGTCTCGGCTCACCAGAGGACTACGTCGGCAGCATGCTCCCCATCCGTGTCGGCCAACAGATCGAGCGCGATGACTTCCTGAAGGACCTTGTCGACCTCATGTTCGAGCGCAAGGATATCGACTTTGGGCGCGGGAACTTCCGCGTCAGAGGGGATGTCGTCGACATCCACCCTGCCTACTTAGAGAAGACCGCGATCCGGGTGGAGTTCTTCGGTGACGAGATCGACCGCATCACCGAAATCACTCTCCCAAAGGGAGCCACCTCCAGCAATCTAGAGAGCTACACCTTCTTCCCTGCTAAGCAGTTCGTCACGAACAAGAGAACGCTCAAGCAAGCCATGCGGGCGATCCGTGATGAGATGAAGGAACGCATCGAGACCTTTGAGCAACAGGGTAAGCTCATCGAGGCTCAACGTCTCAAGATGCGTACCGAATACGATCTAGAGATGATGGAAGAGGTCGGGTACTGCCAAGGCGTGGAGAACTACTCACGCCATCTCACAGGACGTGAGCCTGGCGAGACGCCTTACACCCTCCTCGACTTCTTCCCGGACGACTTCCTCCTCCTCGCTGATGAGTCTCATGCCACCCTCCCTCAGGTCCGAGGCATGTACGAGGGGGACCGCTCGCGTAAGAAAACACTCGTGGAGCACGGATTCCGACTCCCTAGCGCGATGGATAACCGCCCGCTCAAGTTCGATGAGTTCCTCGGCAAGGTGCAACAAGGAGTCTATGTCAGCGCCACTCCAGGCCCGTTCGAGCTCGCCAACTCCCGCTCCGATGTGAAGTCGTACGTTAAGATCGCTGGCAAGGACGACCAGGGAGTCGATCCTCTCGCCATTCGTCGCATGGATATCCAGACCTCAGGCAACAGTGAACCGATCGATCAGTTTGACCCGACCCAGCGCGGGCGCGCCCTGATCGTAGAGCAGATCATCCGTCCGACAGGTCTACTCGACCCCCAACTCACCATGCGACCTCTCAAGGGGCAAATCGATGAAACGATCGAACTCTGCCGCCAAACGGTCGAAAAAGGTGAACGCGTTCTGATCACTACTCTCACCAAGCGCACCGCCGAGGACCTCACCGATTACCTCAAGAACACCGGACTGAAGGTCCGCTACCTCCACTCTGATATTGATGCGATTGAACGGGTAGAGATTCTCCGCGCTCTGCGAGCCGCGGAGTTTGATATCCTCGTGGGGATCAACCTCCTCCGTGAGGGGCTCGACCTGCCAGAGGTCTCTGTCGTCTGTATCCTCGATGCCGATAAGGAAGGCTTCCTGCGGAATGAGACCAGCCTCATCCAGACTGCGGGCCGTGCCGCACGTCATGTCAATGGCCATTGCTACCTGTTCTGCGATGAAGTCACCGACTCGATCCAGCGCCTCATCGATGTCACCGAGTACCGCCGAGCCAAACAGATCGAACATAATGAAAAGCACGGCATCACGCCAAAGAGTGTCGTCCGTCCCGTACAGGAATCACTCCAACAATACAGCAATGAAGAGCGCGGCGGTAAGAATGTAGAAGCTGCCATCGTCGGAGAAGACGAAGCGATCTACAATGCGACAGCCATCCTCATGGAGCTCGAGAAGGAGATGCTCGCCGCCGCCAATAACCTCGACTTCGAAAAGGCGGCCCACCTCCGCGACCAAATCAAAAGCCTCAAAGCAAAAACAGGTCTCGATAAATAAAAATCCGCGCAAATAAAACGTTGCACAGTCTCAGAGCTTCGCTACAACACTCATCATGTTTTCTGGTCTCTACACCGCTATCATCACCCCATTCCTCAACGACACGATCGATGAAAACGCCTTCGCGGCCTTGATCGAAGAGCAAGTTGCTGCTGGCGTTGCAGGCATCGTACCTGCAGGTACGACAGGTGAATCCCCTACCCTCGATAATAGAGAACACCTCAGAGTCTTAGAGCTCGCAGTGAAGTTCGCCGCAGGCAGAATCCAGGTCATCGCTGGCACAGGCGCTAACTCTACCAAAGAAGCCATCTTCCTCACGCAAGAAGCGGAGAAGCTCGGTGTAGACGGGACCATGCAGGTTACGCCGTATTACAATAAGCCGACACAGGAAGGACTCTTCCAGCACTTCTCCGCCATCGCAGCGGCTACAGATCTCCCGATCATGCTCTACTCTGTCCCTGGACGTAGTGTCATCCAGATCGACTCCGAGACCGCGGTACGCCTCGCAGAGCAGCACTCTAACATCGTCTCGATCAAGGAAGCGGGCGGCGACCCAGCTCGTGTAACCGAACTCAGAGCCGCACTCGGACCAGACTTCTCGATCCTCTGTGGAGATGACCCTCTGACTCTCCCATTCATCCAGAACGGTGCTAACGGGCTCGTCTCCGTCACCTCCAATCTACTCCCTGCAGAGATGAACAAGATGGTGAACGCTTGCCTCTCAGAGGACCAAGACCAAGCTCAATCAGAGTTCGACGCCCTCCTCCCTCTGACGTCTAATCTCATGGGCCTCGCCGTCAACCCACTCCCGATCAAAGAGGCCCTCGCACTCGCAGGAAAGTGCACAGACGAGTTCCGCCTCCCTCTCGTCAATATCTCCGAGAGCGAAAAGAACACCCTCACCGCCCTTCTCACAGAACATAACCTCATTAAATAACAATGTTATCACTCCTTATCACCGGAGCCAAAGGCCGTATGGGGCAGGCTCTCATCCAAGCGACTCATGACAACGCAGACACAACACTAGGGGCAACCCACGACCGTGGTGAAGACCTCCAGTCGGCAATGTCTCAGGTCGATGCCATCATTGACTTTACGACCCATAACTTCACCGATGAAGTCGTCGATACCGCTATCGCATTGAAGAAGCCTCTCGTCATCGGAACCACTGGGCATACAGACGAGCAACGTGACAAGATCCGCCAAGCTGCAGAACAAATCCCTATCGTCTTCGCTCCGAACTTCTCTATCGGCGTTAATACCCTCTTCTGGCTAACCCGTAAGGCAGCTGAGATCCTCGGCAATGAGCGTTGTGACATCGAGGTGACCGAGATGCACCATAAGCATAAGATCGATGCCCCATCAGGCACCGCGAGACGCCTTCTCGAGATTCTTAATGAAGCAACCGACACCTCCTATGAGGAAGACATCGAACACGGCCGCTTCGGCAATGTTGGCCCACGTGAACAGGGCAAGATCGGGATGCACACCCTCCGTGGTGGTGACGTCGTGGGTGATCACACTGTCATGTTTGCTGCTGACGGCGAGCGCGTCGAGCTCACCCATAAGGCCTCTAGCCGTATGACCTTTGCCGCTGGTGCTGTGACCGCTGCAGTCTGGCTCAAGGAGAAGGAGAACGGACTCTTCGACATGCAAGACGTCCTCGGCCTCGTCTAAGATCAGCCTTCCTCAGAAGCATAGACCAATCTACGAGACGCCATCACGGCGTCTCTTTTTTTATTCTCCGCATCCTCATTTATCAGGTATACATCGATGAGTTTCACCCTAGTTTCATGGACTATTTGAGACAAAGGTGATTGGGAATTTCGACACAAGATTCCCCTCAGTCATGCCAGCTGCCTTCCTCGGGAATATCGCCGTGACGCCTCATGAGTTACCCGTGCGCGACGAAGCACTTTTTTCTCTGAGATTCTGTAGATTATACTTGTCATTCAGTGGCATAGAATTCAAGAACACGCCCCCTAAATTTCTCTAACCATATTATTACATGTCTTTTCCCGACCCGAACGCTACTAAAGAAATCTCTGTATTAGACGCATCAGCTCTTATTGACCAAGCTGAGGAAAACTTCATCCTCATCGATTGCCGTGAGCCTGATGAATACGAGATCTGTAATATCGAAGGGTCAGACCTCGCGCCCCTCTCTAACTTCGAGATGGAAGCTGAGACCCTCTTCGCATCAGAAGACGAATATGCCTTAATCTACTGTCACCATGGTGGTAGATCTCTCCGTGCAGTAGAGTGGCTCCGCTCAAAGGGCTACGAGAACACATTCTCGATTGCTGGAGGAATCGACCTCTGGGCGCAGGAAGTAGACACTGAGCTCGCTCGTTACTAATTCCGTCTCTCCACAGGAGACACCATCAGAGGAGGTAACCTCCTCTGCATGAGGGCTCAGACGCGCAAGCAGACTAGCCCTTAATGAGCGTCGATCACCGCTGCGACCTCTTCCCAACCTAATAACTGCGCTAACTGTACCGCAGTTAGCCCATTCTCAGCGGAGACAGCCTTGTCTGCTCCATACTTCAGCAGGAGTGAAACAATAGCGAGATTACCTGCTAATGCTTCTGTATGTAAGAGATTCATCCCATTTTCATCCAGTTCTGAGATTGCTGATCCATCTTTACGGAGATGCTCTTCGTATTTCTCGACCATATTGAGACACATTGGGTGGTCTTGATGTCCAGCTAACGGCTCGGGAGCCTCCTTCTTCCCAAAGAGTCCAGAGAATAGCCCTTTTTTGCCTTTTGGTTGCGCACGCACGTCTATGCGTTCCACCTCAGGATCGCCAAAGTCTAAGCCCCATGCATTATCATGAGCTTTTCTCTCGCCTCCTGACATTTGCTTTCGCATCGCATTCACAGTGAATGCTCCATAGGCACGACCATCAGATACAATCATCCAATCCTCTAGTTGCGAAAACGGGACGCTCACCTGACCTCCTTCTTTCACTGAGGTCAGCCAATTAGGGGCATTCATCAAGACACCACTCAACGTCACCCCGTCAAACTCAATATCGGAGACCCACATATGTTCGTATTCAGGAGCACCATCATCTCTCGCCCCATCGGTGAAGGGTAACTTAATCATCACGAGGTCAAACGCCGGCACAATGCGTCGCCTTTCCCATGAGAGCTCCCTCCAAAAGTAACGAAACGTCTCTTGCGCTCTCGCATACGCCGCAACCATCGATGGGTCATCACCTTCGAACATAAACACTTTAGATTCTTCCATAGAGAGACAGACACTACTGAACACATCTCACACATGCAAGCCTCCTTATTAGATCGATTCACTCCCCTAGCCTTCATTATTAATAAATAAAGCGAGAAGACCTCACAACCTAATCAAAGTCTACTAAAAGCTCCGTTATCTTCGCCAAGCAGGTATCCCCCTCCTTAGAGGTAAGCTTGATCTCAATGAAGTAATTCTCTCCGGTAGGAATCTCCTCGAATGAAGCCTCTGCAGGAGTCACTTGTACCTGTTTAGCAAAGCCAGGGGTATAATCATAGCTCTCTGCCACCTCTTGCCACTCACTCCAACTCTCAACACTCTCATCTCCATCACGATCAACACCAATCCGGATATGAGCACTCCCCACCCATGGGCCGTCACTGACAAAGTCCGTCGCGGTCTGAGCGACAATATAGAATCGCCCATCAGCAAACATGACATCTGGATCAGGGTGTCCGTGCCCCACCTGATGATAAAAGCTAAACTGCTCGTTAATATCTGATGAGGTAAACATCCCGATACTCATCTCATGCCCATTAGCGGGCTCATAATCGCTGAAGAGGTAATATTGTCCACCTACCGAGATCGCTGCCCAGTCTCCAAATGCATCTTGCTTAGGTTCATGGATCTCATACTGAACGACATTCTCACCTTCCCGCCAATGAGGATGCACGAAGGTGCCATACTTGCCGGTTGGCTCCGTGCGTACATCCACAGCAGGGTCCAGAATTGAGAAGGCATCTACTCCTGTCTTACTCACTGCATGACTCGCCAATGGTGAGTCCCAAGATCGCTTCGACGCGTCAATCGGGTCCCAATTCTCAGAAATCATATGAAAGTTCCCCTCGAGATCTCTAATCACCCCGATATCAGATCCCCCCCAGGGAGCATCAAACGCCATGCCTAGATTATTCCCGATTCGCCCATCTCTTAAGTCGGCGTCTATGATCACATGGGGATCTCTATCATTGGGGTTATCGTAGTAGATGTAGAATTGCCCGTTTGCATACTCTGCGGTAGTCGTCGTACCATTAGGTGCTACGAGTCCGTAGTGCACCCAGTTCACCATATCTCTACTATGCCAAGCATGGTAGCCAGGGCGCGTATAATCAGCTCCAGCTCGAGTCGCCTGATACATATGAGGAAACGGAGTCGTCAATAAGGGCTCATCATACCCCTCCAGAACAGCCTCCTGAGGCTTGAAACCCTCTAAAGGATATGGGCTCACAGGCACCGCGCGCCCTTGAGATTTAGCCCTACTCACACTGCGCTTATAGTTATCTAAGAGCGACTCATTACTCTTGAACTGAGCGAGCAGCCAGTGCTCGTGTGGGCCAGTACTAATCGCCACTGGAGCATTAGCCATATTCGGTTGATAGAGCTTGGCTGCACGCCAATTTTTCCACTCAGCTGATTGCTTCAACTGCACCTTACATTGTTGTGTCGAGAACTGCTCGCGCGTGAGCTTGACGGTAAAGGACGCGTTCTCTCGCTCTGATTGGAGTTCCCCATCCTGAATCGTCACACCATCTCGGTGTGTTACATATCTCTCCCAGAGATTTTGGTCATTCAGAGTGAGCTCTGCGCTCGCCCCCCATAGCGGGGCCATTGATGTAAGTAATAAGATTCTAGTAGTCATCAGTAGTAATTAGTCTTCCCCATATATGAGGTAACTGATGACTCAAGCTAACAACAAAATCACATTTTTCTCCCATTACCCTATCTCTCCCCACAAAAAGCAGTTATTGGGGCGCGAACTCCCGCCCCAACAACCTCATCAGATGAACCTGTGCAATCGACTATTAAAGACAGATACCTTATTAGATTTTGGGAGCGTCCCAATGAGGGATTCCAGTTGTATCTCTCTGTTGGTAATATTCAACGTGGTATGGCTTCTGATCAGCGAGAGGCACCTCTTCATTAATCATATGAGGGCGAACACTCTCCCAGAACTGCTCATACTCCCGTACCATCTCAGAGACGAGCTCTGGGTGCTGAGATGACACGTCCTTCGTTTGGCCTGGATCATGGAGCATATCAAAGAGTTGTAGCGACTGAGGACGTAGTAGCTCCTCTCGATCAACCGACTCCTTCTTCGCCTTCTGCGAATACCTAGTACTCTCTACTAGACGAAACCTCTGGTTACGTACAGAGAAGCTCCGCCACTTATGGTCATCTGGAGATGCGGTATGCGCCCATCTCGTTACGTGTTGGAAGAGGTAGCGGTCCTCCCACTTAGGGTTCTCCATCGTCAGGAATGGGACTAAGCTTCGCCCCTCGAAGAGATGCTCGTCCGGCAGAGGCGCTCCAGCTAGTTCGGCAAGTGTCGGGAGGACATCTAGATAACTAGCAACATTCTCTACAGTACGCCCCTCCGTAATAACTCGCGGCCACTTCACGAGGAATGGCGCACGCACGCCCCCTTCATCTACCGTTCCTTTTAGCCCCTTCATACCTGCATTGTAGAGATGCATTTGTTCACCCGATTCACTCGTTCCTAGTGCCCCCTTCACAGAGTCCACTCGAGTCATGCCATTATCTGTCGTAAAGATCACGATCGTGTTATCGGCGATTCCCCACTCATCCAGCTTGTGAAAGAGAAGCCCCATTTGCTCATCGATGTGCTCGATCATGCCATAAAATCCTGCATGCCGATCACTAAACCCGAGCTTCGCAAACTTCTCCTGATACGATGGAGGAGCGACAAAAGGGCTATGGGGAGCGTTCGTCGCAAGAATCGCTAGGAAAGGCGCCTGCTCATTTTTAACCTCGTTAATCCACCCTAAGGTCGCCTGGAAGATAATGTTCGTACAATACCCCTGAGTCTTAACAAAGGTTCCGTTTTCCCGAAAGACAGGGTTAAAGTAACTATTCCTAGGGACATCAGCGCATGAACCAGGGTAGGCTTGCCCGATTCCCCCTGCTCCATGGATAAAGACCTCATCAAACCCGCGATTCTCAGGTTGATATTCCTCCTCATCGCCCAAGTGCCATTTACCAAAGTAGCCAGAGGTGTACCCTACAGGCTTGAGTACTTGAGGAATCGTTACCGCCTCTAGATTCAAGCGTTCGCGTTCGAAGATGGTGTGTGTCACCCCATTACGAATAGAGTGACTCCCAGTCATCAACCCTGCTCGACTCGGAGCACAGGTAGACCCCATCATGAAGCGATCAAACCGAATAGACTCTGCATGCATCTGGTCGAGATGAGGCGTCTTGAGCCAAGGGTGACCATGTGCACCGAGGCAGGCGTAACCCTGGTCATCGGTCATTACTAATATGATATTAGGTTGCTCCTCTGCTCCATGGAGCGAGACACTGGAGAGCACAGTAACAATGAGAGGAAGAATCGTCTTCATAATTGGAGGGTTAATGCTGGGTTTCATTTCCAAAAGCTGTGGTTATTTCTTATACGTTTCGTAGAGCGCTTGAGTTTTAGCTCGCAGGCTTTCAAGTATCGGCTCGTGCTCCGGGTCTGCGGCCAAATTATGCAGCTCGTCAGGATCTGCCTCTAGGTCATAGAGCTCCTCAATTACAGGTGACTGCTCGTAGTAGATGAAGTACTTCCAACGTTCCGTACGCACCCCACGACTGCGGTAAGAACGGTTGTTAGCGATGAGGTCTTGATTAAGCTGCTCAAAGTCGACTGACTTCGGATTTTTCCTAGCCTTACGACTGACTCCACGGATCTCGAGGTTAAAGAGATTCTCGAGTAAGATCGCATCGCGCCATTCGTCCGTGTGGACGCTATCGGTAAGCAAGCTCGTCAGGGATAATCCTTGCATTTGCTCTGGGATTGGGAGCCCTGCGAGGTCGAGCATGGTAGGGGCTAAATCCGTAGCACAAGTGAGCGCCTCAATTCGTTTCCCCTGTGGAAGCTTACCGCGCCCATCCCAGATGATCAGCGGAGCCCTGACAGACGTCTCGTGTAAGAAGCATTTATCATATAACCCATGAGAGCCAATGTAGCGTCCATTATCCGAGGTGTAGATGATGATAGTGTTCTCTAGGAAGCCGAGCTCCTCTAACTTCTCCCGCAGCCTCTTTACCTGGCTATCGACCGTACGCCCTTGGGAGGCAAAGCGACGAGCCATATCCTGATACTGCTCAGGCGTAGCGGAGCGCTTGAGGTGAAACTTATACCCCCGAGCATACTTTTTGATGACTGCTGGTAAGTTTGGGTTCGCGCCTTCATAGTAGTTCTTCGGAACTGACATCTCAGTATTCTGGAAGTATTCCTTATCAGGCACATGCATGTCTTGATCAGAGTCATGCTTTACTGCGTCAAAACTGACAGAGAGCACAAAGGGCTGATCTGCAGGCTGAGTCTCTAGGAAGCGAATCATGGAATCTCCTTTTTTAATCGTGCGCTCTGTGACGGCGCGCCCTGCCGAGAGATTCTCAAAGGCATTAGGCACGTCCGCCCATCTTCCAGGTCCATGATCAGCGTGTGTCCCATTCCCATCATAGTAGTCGAAGTGACGCTTGAGAGTCTCTTGTCCGCCATCCACATTGAAGCCAAACTTCCCTACAAAACCACTACGGTACCCCGCTGCTCGGAGTTGACCATGGTAAGTATTCGCAAAGTCCGCCTCTGATACCGGAGTAGCATGTGGATAAGTGAACCCGCTATTATGACTGGCGAAGTAGCGCCCTGTCATCACGGTGACGCGACTAGGCATGCAGATCGCAACAGTGTGGAAGGCTCGATCAAAGGTCACTCCTTCTCTAGCTAACTGGTCAATATGTTCAGTCTCATACTCATCACGCCCATAACAACTCAGCGTGTTCCATCTTTGATCATCGGTCATCAGAAAAACAAGATTCGGCTGATCAGCCCCAAAGGCCTGAACTAACAACAATAGTAGGAGTGAAATGAAGGTTTTCATCGAGTAGAGATTGAAGGCACCACCTATCCGCTCAGTAACAGTTTCGTTACTGAGTATTCATCTTATAGGCAACCCTTAGGAATACTCCCAAAACCCACAACAATATCGTCAAGCTCATTTTCAATTAGCGTCAAGTCTACCCAAAAACAAAGGTTCTAGACACAGCACCAAGCCGTATGTTGCAGAGGAGATAAAGTCACTCCTCCATTAGCTCTACCGAGATTCGTTGTGCAGTTCTCTCGCGGAAGGAGGTGATAAACGCTCCCACTGCAGCATCGGACACCATGACCTCTAAGGTGACTTGTGACTCATAATGGGACTGGCTCGCTTGGTACCCTTCCGCAGACAGTGCTGCCTCGACGACGGCGGTATCTGCATAGTCAAAGGTAATGGCAACCCTCTGCTTAGGCACGACCTGTATGAGTGGCGCAGCGTCTAAGGCCTGGCCAGCTGATCCTCCATAGGCTCTTACTAAGCCCCCTACCCCTAACTTAGTCCCACCGAAGAAACGGGAAACCACAACGATCACGTCCTCTATCCCTCGCCCTTGAATCTGCGCCAAGATCGGCTTACCTGCAGAGCCACTGGGCTCACCGTCGTCATTTGGACGTGCGACCTTACCTTCTCGTAGTACCATCGCCCAGCAGTGATGACGCGCATGAGGGAATTGGTCATGCGCCTTCTCGATTGCACTCTTAGCATCGGATTCAGAGGAGACAGGTGTCACATTCACATAGAACCTAGACCCTTTCACCATCTCGGCCTCGTAATAAAAAGGCTCACCTAAGGTATAGTACGGATCTCTAATCACACTCTTCTCTCCCATCGCTTCCCATTAGTAACCAAGCCACCTCTGGAGAAAAAGCTCAAAAGACCTGATCTCATCCTACCGTCAACCAGAGCAGAACATCCTCTGGACATTAAAAAAGCCACTCCATATCAGAGTGGCTTTGTTTGCATAATCATTAATGAGACCATCGAGATGGTCTCCCATGATTACTTATAGAGAGGACCGTAGTTCTCACAGGCGCGGAAGTCCGCACCTTCGAGGTTAGCGGTACCGTGAGCTGCCCATGATGATGGACGGAACACGTCTGCATCTTCTACGTTATGCATGTATACTGGGATACGGAGCATAGACGCAAGCGCGATGAGGTCAGCACCGATGTGGCCATAGCTCATTACACAGTGGTTAGCACCCCAGTTGTTCA
>WTJZ01000254.1 GCA_011524615.1 Akkermansiaceae bacterium
GACTCCTCATAGTTCTCCGCTGAGACCTTTCGTGCACAGTACGCATAGTTATTATACGCCTCGGCGAGCTTAGGTTGTGCCTCGATGGCCTCGGCAAATTTCTTCTGCGCCTTCTCATACTTACTGCGCTGAAGCCAGAAGAGTCCGTCCTTGAACGAGCGCTGAGCCTCCGCCTTTGGGTCGATCTCCTCCGCCTTCTCCGCTAGTACTGGCGAAACCATTGTACAAACCAACAGGAAAGATAATATTGCACGCATAGATTGCATATTGGATAAAAAAGGGACGCGAACGCAAGAGTATTCTCTAACACTCATCTTCTGCGACCACGATTAAACTGTCTGCTAACGTTAATTGAAACTTCTCCTTCTTCTTAGGAATCAGCTTTATCCCAAAGTTTGCCTCCTGATCCGCTTCCTCACTCGCGACCTTTAGCCCGATACAGACCTCCCCCCGCTGCTGCGCGAGCTGCATACAGTCGGCAAAGGTCATCACATTAGGAACCTCGTCCTGCCCGAGATAGAGTGATAACGGCTTAATGTAGATCTCAGAACCATCTTCCGCAAAGAGGTTTTCATACACATCATTCACATCAGCCTCTTCACTCACCTGCGCGATCAACATCGAGACAAGCCGATTACTGATGATGAAGTCTCTCACCCCATTATTCGTCACCAGTACTTGGTTCTGAGAGTCTGCCACCTCGGCGATCAGCTTAGGCGGGACCTCCAGCTCATCCTCCTTGAAGATCGTTCTCAACATCAGCAGGATCAGCAGTGTCTCAGAATCCGCCTTTTCCGCATCGCGCCCTACCCCACTCTTATTCAGAATGATGATATTATTCATCTGTGACGGCTGCGCCATGCGTAACTCCTCAAACTGGAAGGCATCTCCTCTCAGCAGTTGCACCGAGATCCCTGCCAAGGCCTCATTCAGACTCTGGATCTCCTGCTGTACCTCTACACTCGGATCCTCTAGGAGAACCGTAATGCTAGAACCAGAGAGGATGTAATCCCCATACTCTCTGACAATGCTGGAGGCCATGTTATTCCACCCGACCAAGAGAATGTTCTCTGCCTGCTGACTCGCCTGCGTCGCGGTAAAGGGCAGCATCTTAGACGGCTTCGCCACCGGCTTACCTCTTAACTTAATCGTCGAGTCATCATTCGCCACGATTAAGATATCGTCCTCATCTTGCATCGTGTAATCTCGGTCAGGATTAATCACGACGCCCTCTGCATTTCGGATGCCGATCGGTACTCCGTCCGGGAAGTGATACTGTATCGCCCCAAATGATCGCTGCTTCCAGTCCGCATGGTAGAAGTACATCTCACATCCCTCGAACGACAGCAACTCACCATACACCACCGAGAGCCCTACTGAGCGACTCGTCTGCACGATCACCTTTGCCAAGATATCCCAGGTATCAATGACGGTCACTCGGTAGTGAGAGGTCTTCACCAGAATCTCTCTATGCTTAGGATCGAACACCTCCGCCACGATATTAAACTCCTCGTCACTATCTCTAGGAGAACTATTGAGCGCGAGGACGGCCTTCACCACGCGAGCGTCACTAGCGAGCCTCTTCTCTTGCTCCGCTGACTGTGCACACGATGCCAAGACGATCGCAGCACGACAGCGCCCTACCCCAGCGATCTTCAGATTAGTCAACGAGGAGATACTCCCAGACCGTGTCACGATCCTCGTAGACCCTCTCTTCCGCAGGGGGAGCTGTACGGCGAGGAAGTCATCCATCTCTTCCTTCTCCTCCTCTGCTAGGATACAGATCACCGCATCCTTCTCACTCTCATTCGCCTCGATCAGCTCCTGTAAGATCTCTGTGATACGCTGTGAGTCCCACCCCAGGATCAGCATATGCCCACTCTCGATCACCTCAGAGTGCCCCTTCCGCATCGCCTCCATCCGATTCATTAACCATGTCGTGATCAACCCCACTAGCGCAGACACCAAGATCAACCCGATCACACCAGATAAGATCGCCGAAATATGATACGCAGGGTGCGCCGCAATATCCTGTGCCATATTGCCCGGGTCCGTCATCTGCAGGAACGTCAGATAGACGTGGTGAAACGGATCCTGATCGAGCAAGACCTCCTCACTCAAATGCGGCGCTTGCTGCTGATACTGCCCTCGTAACCCAAAGCCGTAAAAGATCCCTAACCGAACCAGAACGACGAGTAATAACCCCGCCATGAACACCGCGGATAATCCTACCAACATCGACCCAATCCCCCTCGCCATGAAATTATCAAAGCGATACTGTACCCGTTTCAGAAAACTTACCTTCATATCATGTTAACTATTCTCCCTCACGATGTATCTGAACACCCCAAAATGTGAAGAACAATTACACAACAAGACTCAATATGACTCATCTTTAAAATGAATCACCGATCAACAGGCCCCTCTAAGAGCACGTATAACGTGCCGTCTCAATCGCTCGCTACTTCAGATGAGGAGCGCCGCCTCGGATATAATTCGCTCCTGAGATCACCGTGAGAGCTAACGCCCCATACATCAATAGATCAGCCACGAGCATATTCCCCTCAGGGTAGAAGCTGAGCGCCCCTAACACCCAGATACAATACACCATCTGGAGCACCGTCTTCCACTTGCCCCACTGATCCGCCGGTAGCACCACCCGCTTCTCCACTAATAAGAGGCGCAGACCCGTCACCGCAAACTCTCTAAAGAGAATCGCAATCGTCACCCACGCTGGACAAATCCCCATCGCCGAAAAACTCACAAACGCCGCCGCCACCAGGATCTTATCCGCCAACGGATCCAGTAACTTCCCTAAGTCCGTTACTAACTGTAACTTACGTGCTAGATACCCATCTAACCAATCCGTGATCGAGGCGATAATGAATGCCCCTAACGCTACCCAAATCCCCCAAGAAACCTCGAGAGACATCGCTAAGGTAAAGACGGCCGCCAGAATGATGCGAAAGAGACTGAGGGTATTCGGTAAGTTCATTACCCCTCTTACAACACCATTTCCCCACCCTCTGCAATCCCCAATATCCAGAACCTCACCCTCAGTAAACAAGCGCACACCTCAAAAAGGAGCGCGGAATTAGAATTCCGTAAATGACCAATGGATTTAGAAATCCATTGCCCCCAAAAGCAAGTCGTATCCAGCCAACTGAGCGTACATCAAAAATCACCATCAAAACAAAAAATAAACAGGTAACACGACCTTGCCAAGATCGCGGAATCAGGGCGCTCGTTAGTGTAGGCCTCGGACGAAGGGTTGAGGCCTAGCGGAGGATCTGAGAATGAGAGCGTCAGGCAATCCTTGACCCTACGCATTCCTTCGCCCCCCGCTAATTCCGCTCTTTCGGCGAAAGAACGCTACCATGATTCATCCTGCACATCGCAGACCCTCTGAAATAGCATAACACCAACTGTCCCCAAGGGACTTAATAATGTCAGCCCAGGGCAAAGCCCTGGGTCACAGAGCCCCAAAAAACAAAGTCCTGTAAGGACGACCTCCTCCCT
>WTJZ01000261.1:0-6881 GCA_011524615.1 Akkermansiaceae bacterium
CACTCAGCCTATAATGAAGGCTGTGAACAGGGATTACAAGAGGCTCTGGAAAAGCTTATTGCACGTGGCTTCTCTGAGGCGGAAGCCCGCCAAATACTAGAGTGAGGGGCCATTAGCTTTGTACCTGGGGGAGAGCGTTCTCCCCGTTATTGATTACTTGAAGAGGCCTTTCAGTAGATTGAGTCCCTGTTTGACTGGGTCCTCTTCGCCCCCATCGATGAGTTCCATCACGGAGTCGCCAAGCTTATCAAGTAGATCAGAGTTACCAAGATATGCTCCTGCCGCACTCTTGAGGATCTTAGCGCTCAGATCATTAATGAAGTCATCCTTATCTCCCGCGAGTGAGACGGGTACCCAATAGAAGTTTCCTTCCTGCTGGTACTGCTTCTTCAACTTGCCAGGGAGCTTCTTATACACCTGCTCTGAGAGGCCGAAGCGGAAGGCGCCTTGATAGGTGTCCCCCATGAGCACGATCTTGCCTGTGAGGCTCATGCTGTCCTCGGCATTGATGAGGAGATTACTGAGAGTCGTAGTCTCATCGTGATGGTGGAGGTCGGAGGAGAAGCTCTTGAGTGCTAACTGATTAGAGTCTTTTAGGCCGATTACCTTGAGGAGGGCTTGGATCTTTTCTGGTACCGTGACGAGGCCATCCGTGACGGCAATCGTTCCTGTGATATTTGGGTCCTGATGGTCATGGGACTTGGCTTTGGCAAACCCTTGCACTGCACCACTGAGTTTCACATATTGAGAGGGCTTCACCAAGTCACTGATAGGGATCGCGCTGAACTCTACCTGCGCATCAAGAGACTCACCATCGATGGCACCTCGGCCATTCACGATCGCTTCTCCTCCATTCGTGCGATAGAACAGGCCATCGTTCACTTGGTAATCCTCTATGGTGGCGGTGACATCAGCGGACTTGACGTTCCAATTTCTGAGTAGCTTGGTAGGGAGAGCGAGAGTTCCCCCTTGGAGGTTGAGCTGGAGTGTTTCGTTACGGAACTTGCCGTCTGCTTTGACCTTATTCCATTCTACGTTGTTTTTCTTTTGCTCTACGATCCCAGACCATTCTCCGATTGAGAGCTTGGTGAGTTCGTATTTATTCGGTGCGAGACTGTCGAGTAGTCCTCCAGCCTTCATAATGGTATAACCATCAAGAGGGTGAGAGGCGGTACGCTTATCCTTGCCGATATGGATGTCGAGTTGATTGCACTCGAGAGTATTAAGCTTCCAAGTACGAGTGAAAAGAGCGAGAGGGTCGAAGGTAGTGCCGAAGCCCTTGATCTTGATCTTCTTAATCGACTTGGCATTGGCGAGCGTGACCTTCTCCGTCTTGATCCCTAGTCCACTTGGTTCTAGCGTGGTGATCGTGAAGTCACCACCCGTTTGCTCTGAGACGAGGGTCGAGAGGTGATCTGCAAAGGCTGGCTTAGTGATGTACTGAGTCGCTAAGAAGTAGCCAACTCCCCCAACGACGAGCAGTAAGCCAAGGAAGATGATGAGGACATTGCGTAAAAATTTCATTACGCGGGAATTCTTGCAGAAAATCAACTTTCCGCAAGGAGAGACTTAGCGAGAGCCTCCGCCTGATCTCCACTCGCGCCGAGCATGCGGACGAGCTCTGAGACGCGGTGGTCGCCGTCCAGTTCGGTCATCTGCGATGTGGTGCGCCCCTTGATCGTCTTCTTCTCCACGAGACAATGAGTGGGGGCGATGGCGGCGACTTGTGGGAAGTGGGTAATAGAGAGCACCTGGCGTCGTTCACTCAGGGCCTTCATCTTTTGCCCAACAGCGGCGGCGATCTCACCTCCGACATTAGCATCGATCTCATCGAAGACGAGTAATGGCATCTCGTCATGTTCGGCGAGGCTGCTCTTCAGCGCGAGCATGACGCGGGACATTTCTCCACTGGAGGCGACTTGCTTCAGGGGCTTACTTGGTTCACCTGGATTTGGGCCGAAGGTGAATTCGACCATCTCTAGCCCATGAGCGGTGAGCGTTTCACTAGGGACGAGTTCGAGGTCGAACTTCGCTTGGCGAAAGCCGAGATCCTTGAGGTGCTCGGTGATTTCCTTAGCTAGCTTTGGTGCGGACTTCTTACGGGCTGTCGTGAGTTTTTTAGCGGTCTTGGTGAGTTTGTCGCGGTGCTTTTGCATCCCTGCTTCGAACTGAGCCTGCATCTCCTCGCGCTCATCGGTTTGGTTGAGCTTGCGTTCGATTCGTTCAGCGTGTTGGAGGATCTCCTCTACACTACCGCCGTACTTGCGCTTGAGTGTTTCGAGGGTGTTGATGCGCTCCTCTAGTTCTTGGAAGGATTCTGGGTCTAGGTCGAGCTTGTCGAGATAAGAGCGGAGAGTGTGATCGATCTCTTCGAGCTCGTGATAGGCGGCCTGTACGGGAGTGAGTTGTGGCTCTAGTGCGTTATCGAGGCTCTCTAGTTCTCGGCAGGTACGGAGGACGTCATTGAGCTTACTGAGGACGCCCTCTTCATCACTGAGTTGGCTGAGCACGGTGCCAACTGCTTGGTTGAGGGAGGTGAAGTTAGAGGCGCGCTGGTATTGTTCCTCTAGATCTTCTACTTCATCAGGGTTGAGGTCTGCATCAGTGATCTCTTGGAGCTGGAACCGGTAGAGCTCGAGCTCATCATCAGAGAGCATCTCGCTACTGAGGAATGCGTCATACTCTGCCTTGTAGTCGAGGTAGTCACGCCACTGGCTGCGGTAGGTCGTGAGTGTGTCACTGAGTTGCGCATAGCGGTCGAGGAGTTGGAGTTGTTTATCGTTCGCGAAGAGGGATTGGTGGTCATGAGGACCATGCAGATCCATGAGGTGGTCGCTGAGTTTCTTAAGCGCGCCGAGGGTGCAGGCTTCATCGTTGACGAACTGCTTACTCCCCTTTGGGGTGATGATACGACGGATATAGAGTTGCCCATCCTCACAGGCGGGGAGGCCTGTCTCCTCTAGGATCTCATCAATGGCGGGGTGGTTCTCGAGCTCGAACACGCCCTGAACCGTAGTCTTGTCCTCTCCATTTCTGATCAGCCCCTTATCGGCTCTGATGCCGGAGAGGAGCTTGAGTGCGCCGATGATGACGGACTTACCAGCACCGGTTTCACCTGTGATCGCAGAGAGACCAGAATTGAGGTTCCATTTCACACTTTCGGCCAGTGCGAGATTTTGAATATTGAGAGAACTGAGCATCCTTCTTTACTTTTCGATAATCTATACATAACAAAGGATACGCTATTGGCAATAAAAACTATTCGTGTGAACACTTCTTTTAAAATCATGACCATCTTCTTGGATCGGAATGCGCCTACTTGGGTGCAGATTCTGAAGTACACATTTTTTGGTTTTGTGAGTGCCTTTGTGATGTTTGGGATCATCTTGGTATTGAAGTTGATCTTCCCGTCGTATGTGGATTGTGAGATCTGGGATCGAGAGACGCTCGCTCTGCACACGAACATCTTTAATACACTAGGCTTTGTCCCCTCATGCCTAGTGTCTTACTATACGAATAAGCTCTTTGTCTTTGCTCCAGGTAAGCACAATGCGTGGTTGGAGTTCCTCATGTTTGCTGCGATCTGCTCAGTGAGTTACGTTGGTGGATGTATAGGATCGAGCTGGGTTGTGCAGTCGTTTCATGCTCCGAGTCTTGTCGGGAATATCGCCTTTGGCTTTAGCTCCGCTGTCATTAATTACGTTTGTCGTAAGTTCTTCATCTTTAAGAATTAATGGGCGTAGAGACGGAGATTATCTTTCTAGGATGTGGGACTTCTACAGGAGTGCCGGTGATCTCTTGTACGTGTGAGGTCTGTACCTCCGATGACCCTAAGAATAACCGCACGCGCTCGTCGATCTTCCTCAAGAGTGAGAATACCAGCCTGTTGATCGATACGGGGCCTGACCTACGCTTCCAACTCCTGAGAGAGGGCCTTACTCATGCGGATGCAGTTCTCTATACGCATGGTCATGTCGACCATACTGCGGGCATGGATGAGATTAGAGCCTTTTGCTGGCGTCGTGAGGATCGCTTTCCGATCTATGGGAATGCTGACACGATCGAGATTCTAGGAGGGATGTTTCCGTGGGCGTTTGATCGTAATTACAATGGTCGTGGCTATGTCAGGGCTGATGCGATCGAGTTTCCAGAACGGTTCGAGGTAGGAGATTTTACGATTACGCCCTTTGAGGTCGTCCATGGCGCTGTGCAGACGCATGGCTTTCATATCCTTTTACCGAGTGGCAAGGTGTTGATCTATGCCTCAGATATCAAGGCGCTCCCACCGGAGGCCGACGAACTGGTGAAGGAGGGTGATGTGCATGTGTTTGATGGACTTAGGTTCGAGGAGCACCCCTCTCATATGACGGTCCAAGAGGCACTCGCCCTCTCCGAAAGAGTACATAGTAAACAAACGTATTTGACACATATGTCTCACGAGATAGACTATTCGCGCATATCTGCGACGCTTCCAGATCACTGCGCTCTGGCCTACGACGGCCTACGTCTATCCTTATGAATGCCTTACTAGTCCTCCTCCTGTCGCTCATGTCCCTGAGCGCACTCTCGCCTGAGAGAACAGTGATTCTCTATAATTCCTCGGCCTCTGAGTCAGAGGAGATCGCTCGCTATTATAGTAAGAAGCGCAAGATTCCTAAGGAGAATATGATCGGGCTCGCTCTCCCATTAGAGGGAACGATCACGATCGAGCAGTATAATGATCTGATTCGTAAGCCTCTGCAAAAGGAGTTAGATCGGAGAGAGCTGTGGAATCGATCGTATAGCGGATTCTTTAACTCTGCTCGGTTCGATTTGATCGTCTCGATTTCTGGGGTTCCGTTCCGTATTAAGAATTCGATGGTGCCTGGAGGGTATGATGAGCAGGGGAATGCGTTGCCTCCAAAGCCGCGAGGGCATCAAAAGGCGGATGGAGCCAGTGTCGATAGTGAGCTCACGATGTTAGGCGCACATAAGTACGAGCGAGTTTCAGCGATCAAAAACCCGTACTTCCGCCAGGCTAAGCCCTTCCGAGTAGGGGATTATAAGGGCACCTTCCTCGTCGGGAGGATCGATGGGCATTCTAAGCATGTGTGCATCAAGCAGATCGATGATGCGATCAGTGTGGAGGAGACTGGTCTGTATGGTAAGTGTTATCTCGACTTCGCTAAGAAGACGGGCGGGTTCCAGCTTGCGGAAGATTGGCTACAAAAAATCAAGGAGGTCAACAAGCCGCTCGGAATCCCGACCCTCGCAGAGCAGACGAAGTATACCTATGTTCCGAACTACCCCATGAATGAGGCCGCATTGTATTATGGGTGGTATGCGCGTCACGCGAATGGATTCATGCGTCACCCACACTTCTACTTCAAGCGGGGAGCGATCGCAGTTCATATCCACTCCTTTAGCGCGACCAATATTCGCTCTAATAAGGCGGATTGGGTAGGCCCTATTATGGCGAAGGGAGCCGCTGGTACTCTGGGAAATGTTCATGAGCCCTTCCTAGGAATGACGACTCATTTGGACCACTTTCACCAACAGTTGCTCGATGGGCGAACCTTAGTAGAGAGTGCATGGTCGGCCACGCCGGTACTCTCATGGCATAATGTGGTGATCGGAGATCCGCTGTATCGCCCGTTCGCTAATGCTAACCCGAGAGATGATGATGACGAGGAGTATGCTCTACTCAGAGAGATGTCACCGATCAAGACCAAGACTCAGTTCCGAGAACTCCAGGCAATCGCTAAGAAGAAGGACTCCTCACGGCTCTATGAGGCAATCGCACTGATTCAGTCTGAACTGAAGGCGCACGAGAAGTGTATCAGCTTCTATAAGGAGGCGCGAGAAGAGGCCGATGTCCCAATGGACCGAGCGCGTAGTATCCTCAATCAAGTGAGTTACTACATGTCGCAAGATAATAAGAAGCTAGCCCTAGCGACACTGCAGGCCAATCTATGGAGGTTCGAGAAGACTCCAGAGCACGCCGCTCTCAAGGCGATGCAGATGATCATTGATCCACCACCTCCGCCAGAAGAGGGAACTCAAAAGTAACGCGCCATGAACACCGCCTATGAAGATTGGCTCGCGGCTATCACTCGTCCTCACCTAGAGGAGCCGACCTCCTCACTTCCTGATGAGCTAGAACTACAGTCCTTATGGTTTCGAGGAGCCTTTGGGAGATGTTTTACTACTGCTGACGGGCAGGAGGTAGAGGTGTGCTACTTTGGGGAGTGGAACCATGCCGCTGGGCCTGACTTTCTCGAGTGCCTGATTACGATCGATGGAGTGGAGCACAAGGGCTCTATCGAGTTAGACCCCTCGCCTCATGACTGGGAGCGACATGGTCATGCGACGAACCCTGCATTTGACACGGTAGTGCTACATGTCTCCTTTGCCCCGTCTGGTACAGAGGTCTTCTGCCGTACGAGTCTTCATCGGAACGTTGTTCAAGTCCACCTGACAGACTGGGCTAGTGCGCTGGAACCCCACTCCCAGCAGGTCGCTGATACCATTCCTGGATATTGCTCTCAGGAGCTGTCTAGCTGGAGTGTAGAGGAGGTGAATCGGTTACTGAAATCCGCAGCTCAGCACCGGCTGCAGCAGAAGGCGAGTCGTCTTGCCCGTCAGGTCGCCGCGATCGGGCTGAGGGAGACGCTGTGGCAGGCTCTCGCCAGCGTTCTAGGGTACCGACCGAATCAACAGGCCATGCGTCTCCTCAGTCAGCGGGTAAAGGCTCATCGACTACAGTCTCTGGGAGCGATGGAGACGAGAGTGGCGGTGTTGCTCGGTACTGCAGGATTCTTGACACCTGAGTTCTACGAGGCCGCACCAGCGGAGACTCAGGATTACCTACAGCAGATGTGGGATGAGTGGTGGAAGCTACG
>WTJZ01000261.1:6981-9533 GCA_011524615.1 Akkermansiaceae bacterium
CAGCATCAAGGCCTACAGCAACTCTACCGCGACTTTTGCCTACGTCATGGATGCCTGAACTGCCCTTTCCCTAAGTTATGACCGAACTGCAAGCTCTCATTACTCTCAACCTACTACCGAGGATCGGCCCCGTGAGGATTAGACATCTGATCCGATACTTTGGTTCTGCCGAGGCTGCGCTTGGTGCTCCGCGTGAGGCCCTAGAGCAAGTCCCAAGATGTGGTGGCGAGGTGGCGAAGGTGATTCTGAATTGGGAAAGGTATGGGAATGCGGAGCAGGAGCTAGAGCGCTGTGCTGAGGGGGGCGTGCAGGTGATTACCCCGGCCTCACCAGAGTGGCCAGTAGGACTACGCGACTCGCGAGATGCTCCCGTATTACTCTACGTCTGGGGGACTATCGATGAGAGGAGGGATCAGAGTCCCGTAGCAGTGGTCGGATCGCGTAAGATGACCAACTATGGGCGCAGTGTGACGGAGCAGTTCACGAAGTCGCTGGCCTCGGCGGGACATACCATTATCTCAGGACTGGCCCTAGGGATCGATACTATTGCACATCAGGCCGCACTGGAGGTAGGACAGCCTACGATCGCTGTACTGGGATCGGGCTTAGGAGCGATTTATCCGAGGGAGAATCTCGATCTCGCTCATCGGATCGCTCAATGTGGCGCGGTCGTGAGTGAGTACCCCTTGTCAACGAATCCTGATAAGCAGACCTTTCCTCAGCGGAATCGGATCGTGGCGGCCTGGAGTCGTGCGACTCTCGTTACTGAGATGCCAGAGCGTTCAGGCGCCATGATCACTGCCCGCTTCGCGAGAGATCTCGGACGACCGCTCTATGCTGTACCAGGCCCTATTGATCGCCCGAGCTCTAGCGGCTGTCATCTGCTGATTCGAGAGGGTGCGACTCTCGTGACTGATCCTAATCATCTGAGCCAAGAGCTGCGCCCGCAGAGTGAGCAGCTCGCCTTTGACCTAGAGACTCCCTCAGCCTCTCCCAGTGATCTCTCACCTGAGGAGGCTCTGGTCTACTCTAAGCTCACTTCCCTAGAGCAATCGGTAGAAGAGCTTCATCTCGCGACGGAACTAGAGATTAGCGAGTTGACCAGTACTCTCCTCTCACTCGAGCTTCAGGACCTCGCACTTCAGCACCCTGGGATGACGTATACCCGAGTGTAGACTTCATCGCAGCTTATAGAGCAGGGGCTTAGCGATGTAGATAATTGTAGCGGCTGGGATGATTTATCCTAGTGCCGTCTAGTCGTATTCACCCCTCAATGACGACCCGTGCATTTACATGGTGCGCCTTTTTGTTGTGAGGTGAGGGATATAAATTGTTTTCACGGTCGATTTTCAAAATGTAAATAAAACTTTATCAAATTGTTTTTTAAGGTTATAATATTTGAATTTTAATCTAAAGGATTAAATTGGTTTACAATTTCAATCTTTCATTTATTATTGGGTTTCATCGCTATGAAAAAAATTATTACTGCAGGAATCGTATCAGCATCGGTGTTATCGATCGCATGTATTGCCTCTCTCCATACTGAGCCGAGTGGAGAAGAGACAGTTCTTGGAGTAGAATTAAAGACGAGGAGGAATGTGAAAAGCAGCAGAAGCTCTGCGGAAATCATGTCAGATCTGTACAAGAGCAGATCTCGTGATATGCGAGTAGCGATCGAGGCTCATGTTGAATACTTCGTACAGTCTCCAGACCGTTATCATCGCGAGGTCTCGCGAATCGTTAATCAACTCTTAGCCGACGGGATGACGGGTGAGGCATTTCACTTCCTTTCGCATTTCCCTAAGCATCATGAAGCGATCAAATCTATCGAAAGTACGGTAATCGATGCATGGATGGCAGCTGACCCTTCTGCTGTGAGTGTAGCGTTTCAGACTGGGTACTTTGCCGATAGCCCTCTTAATGAGCACCACATAGGCTATATCATTGCAGAGGCAAAGGGAGGAGCGCTTTACCAAGAGATACTCGACTCTGTGTTGTATGCTGATGCTAGTCCTTACTTCAAGAAGCATGCCTTCGAGGCTCTGATCCAGCAGGGTGATACAGAGGATAAGCGCTATTTGGTGAACCAGTTGATCTCATCTGCGAGCGATAGTACCCATCAGGGAGAGTATATAGCTAAGGTTGTCGGCGCCCTCACTGTAGATGATCCAGAGGACGCGGAGAAGATATTGTACGCGTTGCCTCAAGGGGAGGGACGCCAAAAGGCGCTCAACGCTTACCTCAGTGCAGTCTCAGAAGTGGGGACGATCCATCATGGGATCAATATCCTGAACTCGTCTACCTTCTATGAGGACTTCTATCTAGGCGCCAAGCTACTCGATACCTTTGAGAACTTTTTTGATCAAGCCCTCGGAGCACTTCTCTCTCGAGAGGTAGAGAGGGATCCATCTTATGTACTCGAGTGTCTCACCTGTTTTCATGATGCCAATATGGCTTCAGACTTCGAACTAGCCGCTCTGCAAAACCTTTAATCTCCTCCTTAACGGTATCAGCGTATGAAACTCAAACTAGCCGCTCTCGCCGCGATCGTA
>WTJZ01000261.1:9633-11192 GCA_011524615.1 Akkermansiaceae bacterium
AGAACGCCAGAGAGGGGGCTCGTCTATGATGACTTCCAGCTCGACCCGTTCCCTATCAAGCATGAAACCAGTTCGCACAAGTGGGCTGATGCAGACGGGATGCAGTTAGCCGTGATTGATCAGCTGGTGCACAATGATCTAGAGCGTAACCGAGTCATTGAGGAGAACCATTGGACATCAAGTCGAGAGCTCGTCTACAGGAAGCAGAGTTCCTATGAGTTCATGAAGCAAGCTCTCAGTCAGGACTCCGCTGAACCAAAGGAAATGATTATCCCTGGGCCGAATGGAAAAGAGGTGACCATGGTGATTGTCGATGATTCTGAGGATTACCAAGATCCTACAGACCTAGTTGATGGTGGTGTGATATATGGACATGTTAAGGGAGATGAAAATTCTATTGTTGAAATTGGGTTTTCCGAGACTCGCGAGGTTGGCTTCGTGATTCAGGGAGACGAGGTGTGGAAGTATTTTGCCAGGGAAGACGGACAGATCGTGCTCTCTGTTATTAATCAAGCTCAGCGTGAGGAGTATGATCTCACGCATAACGGTGAAGCATACCTTCACGGACATTCTCATTAACCCCCACCACTACTATGAAACAAAAGCGTACTACCGCTACCCTATCGGCTCTTATCCTAGGAGCTCTCGCCCTGACGTCTAATGCTCAAACTGCGGCTAACCCAGCCTCTATCAAAGTGCTGTATGTCTACACCCCAGACGCTGCCGATGAGTTCGGAGGTCCAGCTAATATTGTCCCGCTCCTGAGACAGATCAAGGACGTAGGGCGTAAGGCGATGTATTACTCCACGAACAGAAGGGTGAAGCTACACAATGCAGGCTACTTCCAATCTACGTATAATGGGTCGGCCTCTCATGCCACTCAGGCCTTTCGTCTCGCGAGTGAGTACTATATGCCAGAGGTGATCGATAAGCGCGATAGCTCTGGAGCGGATCTGGTTCAGCTCTTTGCTCCTTCGACAGAAGGGATGGGGGGGATCTCTAGCGCTGGATACTGGGGGACTTACGTTCATCACCGTATCCTAGCGAGACAAGACGTTGACTTCTGGAAGCATGTCTCGATTCATGAACTCGGTCATAACTTTGGCGGCTCTCATGCAGAAGGACACACGCTCATGCCATATGGTCATACCATCATGCAAGCGGGTGTATTGGGTGCTCGTGTACCACGCTTTAGTCACTCATGGAAGACATACAGAGATCGTAGTCTCGGTGATGATAGACTCCGTTTAGGAAACTGGGCTAACAATAACACCGCGACGATCTTAGAGAATGCCCTCACAGTGGCAGGGAATGCGGAAAACAACTACTACGGTTACACGCTATTCAATAGATAACCGAGGTTGAGAGGAGAGACTTACTCCAGTCTCTGATTATGTAAACTGGCCTAGCGGCTTGTCCGCATTGGGATTGTTTGAGGGATAGGCCAGTTTTTTGTTCTTTGATAGAACCGCGAAATGCGCGGAAGGGCGCGAAATTTTTTGGGAGGGGTCACCGCTAAGAACTATACGGATTTGTGGGTAGTTGCGAGTTCCTCATAG
>WTJZ01000083.1 GCA_011524615.1 Akkermansiaceae bacterium
GTTTTGACCAGACGTACATGCTGGTGAAGTGGCATGGTTTCTCTAGAAATGGAAGCGGAGAAATAAGGAATGTCGACCTTAGGATTCATCCTCTAGTTCTTCTGTATTGATATCTTCTAGAGCTTCCTCCTCTTCGTAGATGGCTTCATCAGGTTCTACATAGACAGCTTCTTCCAAAGTGTAGTCAGATTCGATTTCCTCATTAGTATACTCTGCATCAATCCATGTAGCATCGCCGACTTCCTCTCTAAATTCTGTTAATTCCTCAATAACTTCAGAAGAGAATCCATCATAAGGCATTCGATAGGAGGAGCAGCTGTTAAAGATGTCATATGCCAGGAATGGGGTATCATAGTGGTGAGTTAGATATAAATGCCTACTGTAGTGATCATAGGCGTCGAAGTGAATTAAATTAGACCGCATGCTAGAGCTCCAACCGATTCGTTTGGAGGTGCCTTTTACTTTCATGGAGGGAATGGTGCATAACCATTTTGTTTTGTTTCCAACATATCCTGAAGGTTTACGTCGCCACTTTCTTCTTACACGGTTTATACTGTGTATACGGCTGCCTCGGTCAGCAATTTCGTTTTTAAGGTATTGCGAGAGATCTTTTAAGTATGAGAGTTTTTTTCTCTGGGCGCAGATCTCTCCGACAAAGAGCTTAGAGGATGGAGGTACTTTCTGGATAAGGTCTTCATCGGCTAGCAAGGCTAAGTATTGGGCCAGATGAGTTACTAATTGTTCATTGGCAATCTGCTCATATGAGTGATCCCATTGGGCGAGGTAGTCATAACGCTTTAGTAGCTTAAGAGCGGCGTGATAGTTGGCCTCTGCGCGTGAGTACTCCGAGTCTCTCTTAGTCAGGACCTCACAGTAGTGTCTGTAATCTAGAGCTACAGCACCAAAACTTTTCCCGAATTCGTCTTGTACTTTCTTCTCGTGTTGACGGGCTTTAACAGAGTGCAAAGTGATGAATTTCCAGAGCTTCTGGAATCCAGAATCATTAGACTTGAGGTGGGCATTATGTCTGAAGAGCCACATGAAGGATGGTGATTCACAGGAGGCTTTATTGCTTTCAGCAGCCAGCTTATATTCTTTTGCTTCATGGTACTCGGTAGAGAGTGTAGCACCCGGAGCGTCAACAAGTGCTTCTCTGTTGATAACGGTAGGATGAGAGCATAATTCAGAATGTTCGATTAGATAGGCAGCTCGTGTAGTCTCTAATTGATTAAACTCTGAGAGTAATGAGGGGAGAATTTGCTCAGCGTAGAGTTCGACCTTTGTTTGGTCTAAGCTTTTGCCGAGCATGGATTGCGCAAGAGAGAGGTAACTGTTGTCTAGCTTTTCTTTAATGGAGTCAAAGTTAGAGACTAGTTCTTTGAATTCGTCTTCTAGTTGTTGTTCTTGTCTTTGGTAGAGGCTGATAGCATTAGAGGCCTCTTTGATGGCTTTACGTTTTGTCCACATGGGTAATAGTTATGATAGTGAGGAGTTTGATTGGATCCACTGTGAGAGGGTCGTGATATTGCCTGCAGCTGTTTTAGCGATATGAGTTAATAGGCGCGATCGTTCAGAAGAGGTCTCTAGTTGCAGTTGTGCGAGAGTGTTGGTGATTTGCATACAGATTTCGATTAAACTCAGCAGTTCGGTGGTGTTAATCGTGAGTCTAATCCTCTGGCTGGCAGAGGCATACTTGAGCACTTTCATGAGTGTACTGATCACTTCTGCAGGGGAATTATGGCTCCATTCCTCTTGTTCATAGGTGGTCCAGGCTTCTGCAGAAAGACGTAGTAGGATGCATTTCTCATCTTGTGATTCGTAGTGTAGTTCAGCTAGATGCAGTGCCGCCTTGATTGCGCCATGAGGTGAGGGGCGATTGTTAAGTTCTGCAGGAGGGCGGGAAGATAAGAGAGAATTAAGTTGGGAGCGTAGGTTCTGATCGAGATCGAGAGCGTAATGCCAGTGCTGTTCTGTCCCATGCGCTACCCTTCTCGATTGGTCATCCATCCCTTTATCTTGAGCAAAGAAGGCGGTGGGAACTTTTGCACAGAGTAGTTCCTCATATGTATTATAACCAGCAGCACTGATAGCGAGGTCAAACCCTTTGAAGTATCTAGAAATACCAAGTTCAGTGAAGGGGATAAATTGGGAAGAGTTGTATTGCTTTGGGGTATGGTTAAGGGGGCCGTATCCGATGATCACCTTGACGGGTAGAGTAGAGAGGGCGTGGAGTAGGGTTTCAATTTGTAATTGTGCCGCGGGATCTCCTCCTCCCCCAGCAGCGAGATAGATCAGTGGTTCTGTACTGACTCCGAAGTAGGATCGTGCTTCAGAGCGGGAAAGTAGATCTGCTTTATGGATGCCATGAATACGATCGCAATAGTGAACTTTGGTGAGCAGATGCTTAGGTATGTTGTAGTCAGCATTTAGCGATTTTTCCTCGGGGACTAAGATGGAATCGAAGAGAGGGAGATGGGCGAGATGGGCCTCCTTTTTTGCGTACACTTCTTTCTTATGTCGTTCAATGAGAACGGTTTTCTTAGCCATGCTTTTGATAAAGCTGAATTCATTAAAGCTCCCAGTGGCAATGGTATCCATAATGAGTAAATGAGGGGAGAAATGGGCGATCATATTAGAGACCATCATTTTTCCATTACGAGTATATCGAGATGCTGCCCCACGCTGTCCCTTGAACATAGATCGGCTAGGGATCTTGAATACAGGGAAGTCATGGATGAGATGATCCGCCTGGCTAGTAGTCAGGAATTGTATGTCAGCTTCCTCGTCGATAGAATGGAGGAGTGCTTTTAGTCTTTTTGCAATAGCATAGGATCTGGAGAGATGGCCTAAGCCATGACCGTTGATGGCATAGAAGCATGCTTTCATAGAGGAAAACTATGAGTGAAAAGATGATTCTATATAAAGGGCCTCTACTTGTTCCATCGGGAGAGTGTCATCGCCATCAAGTTCTTGGTTGAGAGCAAGGTCGAGTAGATGCTCTAAGTGCTCAGGAAGTGGTAGGTGCTCTAAGAGAGCGTCTAAAATCGCATGTTCAGTTGCGTCGATGATTCCATCCGACTCGGCCATTAGCTGTGCTCTTAGACGAACGAAAAAGCGATCGGCAGGGAGGGTTAGTTGCGATAATAATGTATCGAGATTTACTGCGTTTGCCTGAGAGATCAGTTGGGGGAGTGAGTGTTGGCTACCGATTTCTTGAAGTAGTATTTGTTCCTCTGGACTGATTTTGCCGTCTGCTTGAGCGATCTTTATGAGCACCATTATTGCTACTTCTTGGGCGGTTGTTGACATAGGTTCATGCTAGATAGGCTTAATTAGGATAAGCAATTACAAATTAGGCTGATAAATGTAATCTTATCTATGTTTTTCTGTGGGGAGGTACTTGTTGGTGTCAGGTCTAAGTTATCCAGTCGTTATACGGTAAAACGCACTTGCTATTAGTGGCGGTCGCGATACGTT
>WTJZ01000262.1 GCA_011524615.1 Akkermansiaceae bacterium
AGGGCCTTCTTCACATTCTGAGTTCCGATATAAGGAGCAAGTGAAGCCAGACTCTCTGCATCGAGCTCTTTCCCTTCTTTCTCCATATTGGTGAGGATCTTCTCGGCTCTTAATTCTGGAGGGAGAGCCTGAAGCGCCCATTCTAGGTTCTCTGGAGGGAACGCCTTGGCCTGTTCCGAATTCAAAAAGGAATTTAACAATGCAGGATAGCACTCCAAAGCCTTTCGAGCGAGAAATCGTTGGAAGGCTCTCTCATACCCCCCATTGTACCTATTCCCGTTGAGCGGCGCCTCACATGCAGCCACGAGTAGCTGGATACTCTCCTCATTAGCCACTCCGACCTCCTCTAGCGTTCTCAAAGCTTGCTCACGTACCGCATGATGAGCATCCGCTAGGAGAGGCTTCGTTAGTGCGATCACATCCTCGATAGACGGCTTATAGGTAGTAAGCGACCTGAGAGCCTCTCTCCTGATATTAAAGTCCTCATCGAAAATCAGAGCCGTCAGCACCTTCACATTATAGGCTCCTAGTCCCTCAAGAGCCCAGAGGCTATGAATTCTAGCCGATGACTGAGCCTGTTGGTCTAGCGTAAGAGCCTCTAACTGAGGAACTAGCGTGGTGACTCCTCGATCTACAATTTGATGCCATGCCGCTCTCTTATCCCAGAGGATGTCGGACTTGAGCCCACTTAGTAGCTGGGTCTGATTCGCCTTATAATAATTCGTAACCGCCTTTACGTTCTGGCTTTGATGACGCACACGCCAGATGCGGCCATGTGCCTTATCTCGATCGGGGTGGTCTCGTGAGACCTCATTATGAGAGACGATCTTGTTATACCAGTCTACGATATAAAGACACCCATCTGGTCCGAACTCGATATTCACAGGTCTGAACCATTCATCATCACAGGTTAAGAAGTCCTCGCGATGCTCAGAGATAATACTGCCATCAGCGTTACGATCAGAGATCACACAGTTAATCGTATTGGTAATAGGGTTCGCCAGGAATCCGATCCCTTTCCATTCCTGAGGAAAGCCCTTGGCGCCATTCTCATCATAGGCCAAGCCTGAGATACCAGTACCGGTGACCCGAAAGCTATGCGGAGGAGGAGCAAACGGTTGATACTCTCTAATCTTCTGTCCCCCGATCCCGGTGTAAGAAGTCATCGGACTCATCTGAACAAGCGAGCAACCTCTATCATTCGCCTCCGTGCCAAACCACTGACCATTCTCCTTCAGATGGAATCCCCAGATATTGTTATGACCACAATTACGGACCTGCAGATCTGTCCCATCTAAGGAGAATCTCGCGATCTGGCTACGACTGATTACTTCCTTCTTACCTGATTTCACCGCTGTAACCGTTCCGGTATTCAGAGCTCCGTGAGAAAAGTGGATCCATCCACCAGGCCCTCGTACGAGGGTGTGAGACATCGTATGCGTGTCATTAAAGCCAAAGCCCGTCAGGACCGTGTCTACTCGATCCCCTTTCCCGTCTCCATCGGTATCATCGATGAAGAACATCTCCGTACCGTGAGCCACATATACTCCGTTCTTATAGGGTAAGACACTCTGCGGTAGCGCGAGCCCATCCATGAAGACTGGAATCTGTCCTTGTACTCGCTCCGTGGGGTTATCGATGACCACTACCTTATCTGAGCCCTTGGTCTTCAGCGCATAGAAGTCCTTAATCTGTTGCGTACTATATTCCCCCTTACCATTCGGATCGAGTGGGTACATCTCTGCTGTTTGCGTCCACATCCTCCCGGCGTCATCAAAAGCGATATCGATCGGGTTGATCAGTCCATTCTCCTCTGAGGCGACTAGTTCAATCACAAAGCCCTCAGGTAAATGGAATGCTGCCTGTTCTTGCTCCGCACTGTACGCAGAGGTCCTCGTGGACATTGTCTTCTTATACTCAGCTGCTCCTGCGAGAGACAGCAGTAATGCCGAGCTTACGATTCCTAAAGTGTTTTTCATATTCTATTCTAACTCATCAGAACCCTCACGAGCATGGTACACGCTGGCGCTCTGAAAAAATCTCTAACTAAAAAGGGTATGCAGTATACTATCGCCTTCTGGATAAATTTGATCACTTTATATTACTACCCATATCTATATATTGAAAACACAACAAAAAAGGGAAGCCACATGAGCTTCCCTTACTAAATCAATAGGATAACATACTAGAAAATATGTTACCCAAAAGAGGACGAACCTTAGAATGTACCCTCTACGTCGAAGTCGAATACGACCAGACGCTCGAGCTTAGGCTGTACGAGGTCCACAACCTTTAGGTGCACAGGGTGTGGGAGGTATGCGTCGCGAGCCTCTGGGCTAGAGAACGTCATGATAAAGCCGTGTGTAAACCCATCATTAAGTCCCTCATCTGACTTATATGGACCATTCTCCATTGTTAAGAGACCATCGATCTGACCTACCATTGCTTGCATTGCTGCGAAGCATTCATCGATCTGCTCTTCTGAGATCTCTGGCTTGAATTGAAATACACCAAAGTGTCTAACTAATGATTCACTCATAATATTTTACTGTTTATTGATTAAGTTAATAAGTTCTTTAGCAGCTGTGACAGCGAACTGCTCATTGTTAATGTCACAATCTAACTCTAGAGTCTCCCCTGTGAAGTTAGACTTAATAGCAGAGAAGAGGGCTTCATCTGCTGCGGGATCGTAGAACGGCTGACCTTCCTGTGCGACGACACTGATGCCCTTCAGAGGAATCATTACTTTCGTACGAGAGACATTTGCATTCGCCTTTGCTGCGATTACCTCACCGAGTTTAGTACACTCCTCTGCATTCGTTCTCATCAAGGTGACCTGAGGATTATGAATGTAGAAGTTACGTCCCTCGAACTCAGCAGGAACAGTCTCACGAGCACCAAAGTTCGCCATATCAAGACAACCTGGAGCAACAACACATGGCACCTGCGCCTTGGTCATCGCATCCATACGCGTAGGGCCTGCGCTTAGGGTCGCGCCTGTCACCTCGTCCGCCCACTCTGTCGTGGTCAGATCGAGTACACCGTCGACCATACCGGTCTCGATGAGAGACTCCATCGCCTTACCTCCTGTACCTGTTGCGTGGAATACGAGAACCTCATACCCAGCGTCTTCGAGCACTTCTGTCGCCTTGTTGATACAATCGGTAGTGTTTCCGAACATACTAGCAACGATGAGTGGCTTGGACTCGCCCCCATCCTTCACCTGTACCTCGACCATACCGCAGATCGCGCCTGCCGCACGAGAGAAGATCTCCTTAGAGATCCGGTTAAGACCCGCGACATCAACGACACTCGGAACCATCACGATATCCTTGGTCTCGATGTAGTGTGCCGTGTTACCACTCGCCAGAGTAGACACCATCACCTTTGGGAACCCTACTGGGAGGGCACGCATAGCTGCACATCCGATCGCAGTACCACCGCCACCACCGAGCGAGATGATCCCGTCGATCTT